>JBCCFC010000155.1:0-15482 GCA_039029935.1 Chloroflexota bacterium | reverse complement strand
GGGATACCCAAGATGAGGGCGACTATGGTGGACACACCTGTAATAATCAATGTGCTGCTGAGAAAGCGCAGATAGTCGGTCCCAAAGAGCGCGATCTCCCAGTTTTCCAGCGTGGGCGTAAAGATGAGTTTGGGTGGATAGGCAAAGGCGATCTGCTCGGTTTTAAATGAGGTCATGATCATCCACACAATGGGAAAGAACATGATCAAGGCGATGGCGTGGGTGAGAATTGTCAAGAAACGACTGCGTGTAGCACTTCCAACCATTGATTTCCCCTTTTTCAGTGAATAGTTAATAGTGAATAGTTAATAGTTCTGACTACCAACCACTTACTGCGCCTGTTCATTCTGTTCGTTCCGTAATACACGGATAAACAACAGCATGACGATATTGGCGAGAATAACAGCGAGGACGCCAAAGGCACTGGCGCGGCTGACATTCCAGCGGAGGAACGCTTCTTTGTAGATTTCAAAGGGTAAGTTTGTGGTGGAGATGCCGGGACCACCAGATGTAGCAACGAAGATTTGTCCAAAAATGTTGAGGATAAAAAGCACTTCCATCAGCAATGCGATTTCGATAAAGCGACGTAAGTGAGGCAGGATGATGTAGCGGAACATGGCAAATCCGGTTGCGCCATCAATGCTTGCCGCCTCCAATGTGGAACTTGGCAACGATTGAAGCCCTGCCAGCAGAATCAACATCACAAAAGGTGTCCACTGCCATGTGACAATGCCGATGATCGAACTCATCGGATAATGTGCCAGCCAATCAATTTTCTCCAGCCCCAGTATGTCGAGCCAATAGCCGACCAGTCCAAAGGCCGGATGAAGTAATACGTTTTTCCAGAGAACGGCTGTCACCACAGGCATGATGAGAAATGGTGAGATGAGCAATGTGCGAGCAAGGCTCCGGCCTGGGAAGGGACGGTTGAGCAAGAGAGCAAGCCCCATACCGAACACGAATGTCAGAAACACAACACTCAGTGAGAGGTAGACGGTATTCCAGATGATTTCCAAAAAGTCTGGGTTTGTAAAGGCGCGTTGGTAGTTACGAAACCCGATCCAGCGGATATTTCCTGGCCGCAGAAGATTCCAATTTTGGAAGCTATAATAGATAGTCAGTACAAAAGGTACTTGCGTGATAATGACGAGAAAGAGGAGTGTTGGTGCAGAGAGGAATCTACGTTGTCTGCTAATCTTCTCTTGCCTGTTTGCGTCTGCCGTATTGACTGCCATCAACGATTTCCTTGTGTATCTCTCAATAGTATCAAATTTAATAGAGGTTCATAAAGTGGCTCTATCATTGCCAACTTCATGAACCTCTAAAATTTATCTGCCCGTAAAACAGTCAGCGATTCGTTCTTAACGATCCACTGTTCACTGTTCACTATTAACTATCCACTAATCTCTAGCGATAGCCAGCGTCTTCCATTGTCGCCAATGTAGCAGCCTGTGCTTTTTCCAATGCTTCCTCGACGCTGATGTTGCCTGCAATGGCGTCAGCGATGAACTGTGATGCATCTGTACCAATGCCTTGGAATTCTGGAATTGCAACAAACTGAACACCAGTGTATGGTACTGGGTCACGAGTTGAGTCGGTTGGGTCTGCGGCCAGCATTGATTTCAAAACCAATTCGGCAAATGGTGCAGCTTCCAAGTACTCAGCACGTTCGTAGGTTGAGACGCGTGTTCCTGGTGGAATTGACGCCCAGCCATTCTCGGCAGCAACAATCTCGATGTAATCGCGGCTTGTCGCCCATGTGACGAAGCGCAGAGCTTCAGCAGCATGTTCGCTTGTGCTAGGAATCGCCAATGACCATGACCACAACCAAGCATTACCCTTGGCAACTGGGCCTACTGGAGCCAGTGCGTGAGCAATGTCTGGGCCAGCATCTGAACCAGCCAAGAAGCCAGCAGCAACTGTAGCATCAACCCACATTGCAGCCTGTCCCTGTGACATCAATGTCAAAGACTCGGTGAAACCATTACCTGTGACGCCTGGAGGGCCACATTCCTGCACCAAGCTGGCGTAGAAAGAAACTGCGGCATTCCATTCTGGTGAATCCAATTGTGGCATCCACTCTTCGTCAAACCAGCGAGCGCCATGCGTATTCGCAACAGTTGTCAAAGGAGCCATAACCTCGCCCCAACCAGGCAGACCACGCAGGGCGATACCATACAGGCCATTTTCTGGATCGTGGATTGCACAAGCAAATTCGCGAACCTGTTCCCAAGTTGGCTGTTCTGGCATTTCCAAACCAGCTTCGTCAAAGATGCGTTTGTTGTACATCATGAAGCTAGATTCGCCATAGAATGGAACCGCGTGCAGGTTGTCGCCTACAGAAAGACCAGCCGCAACTGCTGGCAACAGGTCATCAAAACCGTAGTCTGGCTGAACCATGTCTGGGTTAGCAGCGGCCAAGTCATCAATAGAATTGAGCCAGCCATTTGAACCCCAAATTGGCACTTCGTAGGTTCCGACAGTTACGATGTCAAATGAAGCAGCACCTGTTGCAACGTCTGTTGTTACTTTTGCGCGCAGTTCATTTTCTGGCAAAACAACCCAATCAAGAGCAATGCCAGTTTCTTCGGTGAACATGCTAGACAGTTCTTCCATGACTTTCATGTCTGGATTGTTTACTGTCGCGATAGTCAGCGTAACGCCTTCGCCGTCATCGGCCATTTCTTCCGCTGGTGCTTCCTCGGCTGCGGCATCATCGCCTGCTGGTGCAGGTGCTGGCGCAGGTGCGACACAAGCACCCAACGCCAATGATGCGATGAGGAGCAGACTTAACAAGCCAAATAGGCGAGTCTTTGCATTCTGCATTTTATTTTCCCCTTCAGTTTGGTGGCTAAGTTAGCCTAATAAAAATCTTAAGAAGATGACCACGAAATGTTGAAACATTCAACTACCTGTGGCTAGAGAAAACCTTAACAGAATTCAGGCTAGAATGATATAGGACAGTTGCCTATATCGGCGTAAAAAAGACCTTATTTTGTTATCCAGTAGACTGATTCTTCATGATGTAATGTCACGAGGCTAGCGTCCTCGCGATGTTCGACACAGCCTCAGCAATCTTTGCAATCCGCACCATGTCAATCGTATGCGGCCAGCGATCATCAGGGTGATGGAACCAACGGTTGCTGCCAACCAGTGACAGATAGCGTCCACCACCATCATAGATATTCTCGGCTTCTCCGCTAGGGCGTGTTCCTGCGGAAATGACTGTTTCCGGTGTCGTCTCGGCAGAAGCCAATGCATCCAGCCCAAGCTGCATCAAATCCGGTGAGGCTTGATAGACGACTTGACTATCCACAGCAGCATAGTTTGCACCAAGGTGAATCCACGCATGTGCGCCGCGCACCAGTTCTGTATGTTGATGAAGATAATGCTCCAGCCCAACATGCCCTAGCTCATGACCTGTGTTGGCCGTAAAGATGACATCACGGTCACCCGGTTCAGCCGCAAGGTGACGGATACAGGCCAGCCAGATGGCAATGCCGCCAGCGCGCTCTGCGGTGCAGGTCCACCATGCACTGCGTGGTGTCATGATCACCAGCGGGGCAAGGCTAGAGTCATGACCAGCGATACGTGCCTGTACATTGGTGGCCGTTGTCTCTTCGGTGGTCACATGCGCCACAACATGAGCCGATTCACCATGAACGGTGGCAGCTTCCAGCCATTCCCCATGTTCGCTTGACACTTGCAGGACAGGACAGCCAAAAGGATCCTGATAACGTGGCGCATTGAGCAAGGCCAAGCCGGGTGCAATATCATCAGCAGCAGCATAGGCTACAATGGCATCATAGGATTGACTACGCGAAATATTCATACGTTGCATCGACGTATGACGACCTGTCGAGGAAAAGGACACCAACCCAATACCATGAATAGGTTGGTCACTGTTCTCGTTGGTTAATGCTGTCAGTGGTGCAGTTACACCATAGGAATGAGTCACACCACCATCAAAGAGCGGAACGCCCTCCGCCCGCTGGCTACCAACGCTCACCACACATTCATGCAGCACCCGCCGTGTAAATGGAAAGGTGTCAATCATCGGCTCCACACCCGCCACCCGAATTTCGTCAGCAAGCCATTCCGCCGTCAGGTTATCACCCTCGGTCCCTGTGCGATGGTCCACAATCGAGTCCCAGCCGCGAATATCCTGTTCAAGTTGAGTCTTCATCATTCAGTCCTTTTTTAAAAGAGGGGGTTGAAAGGTTGAAGAGTTGAAAGGTTGAAGGATATATCGTGTCGCCCCATCTTCCCATCTCCCCTTCTCTCTATGGCATATTATCCGTATTCACAGGCGATTCATCATTCCCAACAAACCGGTCCATTGTGTTGATCGTCGCCGGGCGGGTGCGGAAATCAGCAACCCAAGGCTCGCGGAAATAGGCTTGCTTTTCTCTGGGCAATCCGGCCATGACCGCTGGTGGGACTTTGAGCCGATGCCAGTGGGTGGCGAGATGTGCGTAGGCGTGAAGGACAGCGATGCGGGGTGTGTCCCGTTGCCAGACAGGGCCTGCGTGACAGAGATTCTCGGTAAAAAAAACGGCACTGCCTGCGGGACAGGCATAACTCATCAGAAAGGGGCTGCGTTTGCCCGGCTCCAATGACATGTGGTCTTCGTGCATAGGGAATTCTGACTTGTGGCTACCCACGATAAAGTGTGTACTCTGGTCTTCCAGCGCGATATCTGTCAATTCAAAGATGACACGCACCATGCCCGCGTGGATACGTCCATTTTTGACACGATAGCCAAAGATGGGGTCGGCCTGCACGGGTCCACCGCCATGTAGATCACCATGCGCCTGTCCTTTGGTGCGCCAGATAGAGTTACTATTTTCAAGTCGGATATCAGGCCCGATGACTTCATGCAGAACCTCCAGCACTTCTGGATGGTCGATGAGCATGCTGGATGCGCCACCAGGAACAGCCCGTTCTTCAGGTGGTAGCGATTCGGGGTTATGGTGAACACGGTCAAGTTGGTCCACAATCGCCGCTACTCCATCACTGGTCAAGATAGCAGGGCGGACCAAAAAGCCTGTGAGATCAAAGCGAAATCGTTCTTCTTCGGTAAATGCCATTGGTTTTCTCCTTAGCTATTCTGTTTACTCAAATATCGTGACAGCAGCAGACTGCCAGCAAGAATCACCCCGCTGGCAGCTAATGTTGTGGGGTTGAATCGAGGAACACCCGTGATGGTATAGCCTTGAATTGATGCACCAGCCAGAACAAAGACAATCGTCCCCGGCACAGAGCCAAGCAGTGTGGCAAGCGTGAAAGATCGCCAATGGATACCCAGTGTCCCCGCACCGTAGTTGACCAAATCATAGGGCATCATCAAACAATGCATGGTTAGAATGGTTGTGAAGGGGTTGGACTGCATTCGTGCAATATAGGGTGCAATGACTTGCTGGCTGCGGTTTTGTTGTGAAGAACTTGCAGGCTCATGATAGTGTGCATCATCCGGTAGCGTTTGAGTGTCTCGCAGTTGCCGCCCAATGATATAGGCAAGGAGAGCGGATAGATTACTGCCAATAAGGGTATAAACTGTGCCCCCTACTGCACCAAATAAAACGCCTGCCGCAATGGTCAGCAAAGACGCCGGAAACAGAATGAGTGGTCGTGCAACATAGACGATGATAAACAGAAGGGGGCTATATGGATTATAACGCAAAAAATCAATGAGGCGATTGACCATGACCAGTGGCGTGACCCCGTTGAGGCTAGACCACCAGAAAAATCCAGCAATCAGTATCAGGGTGATGCCGACTAGCAGCCACCTACCACGCCGTCCAGCCACCATCCACCAAAATATTCTGCCCTGTGAGATAGCTCCCTGCATCGCTTGCCAGCAGCACCACCAGCCCTTTTAGCTCATGCGGTTGTCCCATGCGTCCGAGCGGTGTTTTATCTTCCAAACGTTTGATGAAGGGTGGGAATGTTTCCTGCACTCTCTCTGACGGAAATGGGCCGGGCGAAATCGCATTGACACGGATGTTATCTTTGGCCCAATAGACCGCCAGATGACGGGTGAGGTGAATCAGCCCACCTTTGAGTCCATGATAGATGGGTGGGCTGTTGATATCAAATCCTTCATAGGCATCGGGATAGCTGGCAACGACACCATACATGCTGGCAATGTTGATGATCGAGCCAGGCGCGTTGCGGCTCTGTAGATGATTGGCAACGGCACGCGCCAAGAGAAAGTAGGCCGTGACGCCCGTATGATAGGCACTGTCAAACTCTTCGGCAGTTGCATTATCAATGTCGGAGGCCGTCCCACCATAAGCGTTGTTGACGAGGATATCTACTTGACCTAGCTGGTTGACAACTTGATCCACAAAGGCGGGGATAGCATCAGTATCATCCTGTGCAAAGGCCAAACCGAGGTGATTGTCACCGGGCAATGTCGCTGCAAACTCCTGTGCCCGCTGTGCATCACGGCTGGTCACGACAACGGTTGCGCCCACCTCGGCCAGTGCATGACTCATCGCTGAACCAAGCCAGCCTGCTGCGCCCGTGACGATGGCCACTTTGCCCGTGAGATCGAATAGTTGATGAATTGTTGGCTGTTCTATCATATATGTCATCCTTTATGTGGCTATACCTCAGCTACAGTGATATGCCATGTTCCTCTAACAATGCGCGCAGACGTGCATTCTCATTTTCTGCGACCTCTCGCGCTTGACGTTCGGTTTCCGCCCGCTGCGCCTCTTGATTTGCTCGCTGCCGTTCCCCTTGATACTCGCGCATGATAAATCCTTGATAAACAGGATCATCAACCAAATCTCGAATCACGGGACATTCATGCAAATCGCGAATGCGAAACTGAAAGCCAGGAAGAACAGACGACCGAATGATACCGTCGGGTCCGATATTCATCTCACGATAGCGTCCGGTTACGGGGTCTAGTTCATAAAACATCATATAGCGACCTTCTTCGCTATCCAAGATGTAATATTCTTGGACACCTGCATATTCATATTCGAGTCGCTTGTCATTAATATCACGGTCAATCTGGTTCCAATCAGAATCTGAAAGCGATTCGATACAAAGGTCGCAAACTCCATGAACGGTACGGTCATCTGGATGAACAGCGTTCGGGTTGGTGTGAAGTATAATCCCCATATCTGGTTTACGTGTGGCATGCCCAGTCGCTGTCGGAAATCGAAACCCAACTTCCAAGTTAATGACTTCCGCAATCGGATTGTAGGTTAAATAGGCTAGCACAAGCGAAACCAGCCATTGTTGTTGACGTGCTTGGATAACTTTTGCCATAGGTGGTCTTTCCTGTAGGACACCATTTGCCCATTCGTAGCTAAAATCTACATGCTCATAATACTTCGCCCAAAAGAGGGCTTCGGGTATATGGATCCCTGCATCAGAGTGTGGTTCTGTCCCATTCGTGTTAATGGGTGCAGTATGGGTGTGGCCGTGCGGTTGTGTATATTTTTGGAAATTTTGCAGCACCTCCAAAAATGTAGGCGTAGGATGAGCAATTCCTTTTTCTCCATTTGTGTTTGATAGCGCGGGTGTACTCAATTCTTTTACACTATTCATGACACTCATACCCATTACCTCATTTTCTTGTTCTTAAATATGTACCCAAAAACGATGTCCAGTTAATCCAATCAAGTCTCGCCAATGACATTTAATAGTATACAATGAAGTAGAACATTTGCAAACTCATGTGCATAGCAAATTCTATCGAAAACGCCAGTCTGTTGACTGGCGTTTTCGATGAAGTGTTATTATTACTCAGTGATACCAGCTAATTCTATTTCTTCCGCTCGGTGACAGCTTACAAAATGCCCTTGAACCACTTCACGCAATGCAGGCGATTCAGTCTTACATTGCTCGGTAGCATAGCGGCAACGCGGATGAAAGTAACAGCCCGATGGCGGATTGGCAGGGTCAGCAACATCACCCTCCAAAATAATACGCTGGGCACGGAGACGTGGATCGGGTTTGGGGACAGCGGAGAGTAGGGCTTCGGTGTAGGGATGTTTGGGCGTGTGGAAGAGCGTGTTGGTCTCGGCAATCTCGACGATTTGCCCGACATACATCACGGCTACACGGTCGCTCACATGCTTGACCACACTCAAGTCGTGGGCGACAAAGAGATAGGCCAATCCCAACTCTTCTTGTAATTCCAGTAACAGGTTGACAATCTGTGCTTGTACCGACACATCCAGCGCAGAAACAGGTTCATCGGCCACAATCAATGCGGGATTTAGTGCCAAGGCGCGGGCAATGCCAATACGCTGCCGTTGACCACCACTAAAGGCGTGGGGATAACGGTTCACAAACTCCGGCGGCAACCCGACTAACTCCAGTAATTCGGTCACACGGTCACGACGCTCATTGGCAGTCCCAATTTGGTTAACCAAGAGTGGTTCCGAAATGATGTCAAAGACCGTCATGCGCGGGTTGAGCGAGGAAAAGGGGTCCTGAAAGATCATCTGCATCTGACGGCGTAACGGTTTGAGTTCGCGTTTGGGCACGGTCGCCAGATTGACAACGGTATCATCATCGCTCAAAAAATGGATATCGCCCGATGTGGGTGGCAAAGCGCGTAGTACACAGCGCGACGTGGTCGTCTTGCCGCAACCACTTTCGCCAACCAGTGACAGCGTCTCCCCTTTGTTGATGTGGAAGTTGACCCCATCAACCGCACGGACATGCCCGACCACACGGCGTAGCAGCCCTTTGCGGATGGGAAAATATTTTTTGAGATTGGTGACTTCTAATAATGGTTTATCGTTCATGTGAATATAAAAAGCAGCTTACCTCTTGACCATCGCCCTCTGGCAACAGTTGTGGTTCATTGACATCGCAGACTCCAGGCATAAATTCTGGGCAGCGTGGATAAAATGGACAGCCAGCCGGTCGGTTGTACGGATGAGGGATGACCCCACGAATCGTAGAAAGCTTGGTACGTGGCTCGGCCATGATGCTGGGGATTGACTGCAACAGCGAACGCGTGTAGGGATGCTTTGGCGCATGAAAGATGTCATCAACGGGTCCTTGCTCGACTACACGCCCCAAATACATCACCACGACATCATCGGCCATCTCGGCAATCACACCCATGTCATGCGTGATCAGGATAATCGCCAGCCCCTTTTCTTCTTGCAAACTACGCAACAATTCCAGCACCTGTGCCTGTGTGGTCACGTCCAATGCCGTCGTCGGCTCATCCGCAATCAAAATTTTGGGGTCACTCGACAGGGCCATTGCAATCATGACACGTTGCCGCAGACCACCACTTAATTGAAAGGAATATTCATCAATACGACGTTCGGGGCGTGGGATCCCGACTTGGCGTAATAGCTCAATGGCCTCTTCACGTGCCTCTTTACGCGTCACATCTTTGTGCAGTCGAATGGCCTCAATAATCTGGTTGCCCACTGTGTGAAAGGCACTAAAGGAAGTCATGGGTTCCTGAAAGATGAGCGCAATCTCGTTACCACGAATCGAGCGCATCTCACGGCTGTTGGCCCCAAATGTCGTGAGGTCGATTTCTTCGGCATTGCGATTGGGTCCCGAACCATTGGCTGACCGCCGCAGCAAAATCTGCCCATCTTCGATCCGCCCACCCTCATCGACAATGCGCAAAATCGACCGTGCGGTCACGCTCTTGCCACAGCCGCTCTCGCCAACAATGCCCAGCGTTTTGCCTGGGTAAACATCAAAGCCAGCCCCATCCACCGCTTTGATCACGCCTTCATCTTGATGGAAATACGTTTTTAAATCTTTGACCGATAGTATTGGTTGTTGTGTCATAGTTTTTTTAGTTGAAAGTTGAAAGGTTGAAGAGTTAACCGTTAACTCTTCACTATTCATTTTTCACTATTCACTCTTCACTACTCTTTATCCATAAGGGTCCGCTGCATCGCGGAGTCCATCGCCCAGGAAGTTGAAGGCGAGAACGGCTAGGATGACTGGGATGGCTGGGATGAGTAGCCAAGGTGAAATGGCGACTGCTTGGACATTTTGGGCATCTTTGAGGAGGACGCCCCAACTGATCGCTGGGGGTCGCAATCCTAGACCGAGAAAGCTGAGCGCGGTTTCGGCGATAATCATGGCTGGGAGGGCAAGCGTGGTGGCAGCGATGATATGGCTGAGGAAAGATGGGACCATGTGGCGGAAGATGATACGTAATTGGCTGGCTCCCGCCAATTCTGCCGCCGTGACAAAATCTTCCGAGCGTAGAGACAAGAAGCGTCCGCGTACCACACGCGCCAGTGTTGTCCAGCCGATGACGCCCAAGATGAGCGTGATAAAGAAGTAGACACGCTCAATCGGCCAATCGCTGGGTACAGCCGCTGCCAGTGCCATCCACAGTGGGATGGTCGGCACAGAGCGTACAATCTCGATGAGGCGCTGAATCGCATTATCGACTAAGCCACCGTACAGACCGGAGAGGCCACCCAGCAGAATGCCCAGAAATAGGCTAAGTGCTACGCCGACAAGACCAATCGTCATCGAGAGACGCGTGGCGACCATTAGGCGAGAGAATACATCACGTCCCAAACCATCGGTCCCCAGCAAAAAGATGGCATCCTCTGCCATTGTATCAGTGGCCTCTCGGTCAACGCCGATCAAGTGGCGATTGGTTTCAAAAAGCCCAAATAACTTATACTCATAGCCCTCGGCAAAGAGGACAACGGGTATTTTCTTTTCAGGGTCTATTTTGTAGACCTTTTTAAATGTCTTCGGATCGCGTTTGCCTGTAAAGCCATAGACATGTGGTTTAAACTCATCACCATCCCACATGCGCACGGGCTGTGGTGGCAGCAGTAAGTTCTGCGCGTTATCCCGATTTGGCTCGGAATAGGCAAAGAAATCAGCAAAGAGCACAATGATATAAAAAATCAGCAGAACGATGCCTGCAACAATGGCCGCTCGATGTTTTCTG
Source organism: Chloroflexota bacterium (assembly GCA_039029935.1). Lineage (GTDB taxonomy): Bacteria > Chloroflexota > Anaerolineae > Caldilineales > Caldilineaceae. Next base: position 4,552 of record JBCCFC010000155.1, on the reverse strand, counting down.
AACCGCCACCACATCAACTGCCATTGCGTGGCTACCGAGATGCGGTCTGCGTTATCAGTTTGTTTTGTTTGGTTTGACATTGCTTCTATTTGTTCTATCTTTTATTAGAGTGTATCTGGGTCAATGCCCAATTCACGCAATTTTTCAGCATAACGTACCGAGCGTTCTAGGACTTGCGCCGCTCGCTGTGCCTCTTGTGATGCCCGTTGAGCTTCCTGATTGGCACGTAATCGCTCACGTTGATATTCAGTCATGACAAAACCCTGATATACAGAATCGTTGGCAAGCTGAATTGTGGATGGCTGGTTGTATAAATCTTGCTCTCGGAATTGAAATCTGGGCAATACATCAGAACGAATGATGCCGTCAGCCGTTGGTCGAATCGGTACATAAACACCCGCCGCATTAAGACGATAAAAGGCCATATGACGGTTTTGGCGGTCATCCAAAATATAATACTCGCGCACACCGACTGATCGATATTCATCCAGCTTATCAACAGTATCTCGTCGAACTTCGCGTCGGTTTGAGTCAGATAATGATTCAATACAGAGATCAAATGTCCCGTGATAACTTCGATCATCGGGTTGTATGGGCATAGGGTTATCACGACGAATCACACCAAGGTCGGGCTTGCGAACAGCGGTTTTGTGGGGTAATGCCAGACGAAAACCGATTTCTAACATGACCGTATCAGCAATTTGATATTGTTCTAAATAGTGACCGAGTAATTTGATAAACCAGTAGTACATTCGAGATTGCGAAAATGATGCCATCGGTACTTGCTCCAGAATGCCATTGTTCCATTCATAATTTAATTCGGTTTCGTAGTAGTTCTCCCAGTAAACCTTTTCAGAAACAAACTTACCATCTTCAGATTGCTCATCTGGTTCTAGCCTAGTTTGGTCAGTGTTTAAAAGGTCAGTGTCTAAAAGGTCAGTGTCTAAAAAGTCAGTGTCTAAAAAGTCAGTGTCCAAAAATCCATTTAGCAACGGTGGGGTTGTTGGCATAGGCTCGACTGGTCGAGGTTTTATCATTGGCTGTGTACGCATACATACACCCTTTCGCTAACTGCTACCTTCCATACCAAAGCGAATACGTGGGTCAATAAACATCAGAATCAAATCGGAGACAAACGTACCGATTACCGTTAGGATAGAGAGCAGCAATAAAATCGTACCGGACAAAAACAAATCTTGTGCAATCAACGCTTTAAACAACAATGGACCCACTGTTGGCAAACTGAGGACCAAGGAAACAATAATACTACCAGAAACAATAAAGGGGAAGAGATAGCCGATGGTGCTGGCAAAGGGGTTCAGCGCGGCGCGCACAGGGTATTTCAGGATGACGCGTGTCTCGGACAATCCCTTGGCCCGCGCCGTTACAACATAGGGTTTGCGCAGTTCATCCAACAGATTAGCGCGCATAATACGCACAACCTCGGCCATGCCCGCAATGCCCAAAATCACAGCGGGCAACGGCAAATGTTTGAGCATATCCCAAATCTTCGGCCATCCCCAAGGTTCCAGTCCCATTCCTGGCGAGAATAGACCACCAATGCTCTCAAATTGTAAATACTTAAATCCCACGTAGAGGACAACCAATGCCAACATAAAGTTGGGAATGGCGACCCCAATAAAGCCAATAAATGTAAAAATATAATCGCCAATGGAATACTGGCGCACGGCAGAATAGATGCCAATGGGTAAGGCCAGCACCCAGATAAACAAGACCGCGGCCAGTGAGACAATCACAGTCAGCGTCATGCGGTCGCCAATGACCTCACGCACAGGGCGGTTATATTCCATTGCCATACCAAAGTTGCCTTCCAACATCAACCCCATCCATTTCATATATTGGATATACATGGGGCGGTCTAGGCCATATTGTTGACGTAACGCCTCCGCCTCTTCCATCGTCACAACCGTACCCGTACTCTGCAAGCTGGCAACATAGGCCGTCACAAAATCTCCTGGGGGAAGTTGGATGGCGGCAAAGGAGATGATGGTTGCCGCAAAGATGGTCAAAATTCCTGCAAGAAATCGTCGAATAATGTATGAAATCATGATATGTAGCTAGAGCGCTCAAAACCAATTCTGGTATATATCATAGACAGTGGCAACGCACAGTCGATGGTTGGCAAATAGAGCGTGTCAGACAATTCGGCCGCTTTTCTTAGCTGCCATGTGTCATCGTCATCACGTGTGTAGTGCTCAACAGAGCAGGTGTCTTGTGCTATAAGAATATACTCAGTTAAAGAGCTGGTTGTACGGTAATGCTGAAACTTTTCGCCCCGATCATATGTAGCCGTTGAGGAAGACATCACCTCTATGACGATGGTTGGGTCGAGCAAGATGTCATCATGCTCGTCTTGATATTTTCCTAGATTTGGCAAAACCACGACATCAGGGTATGTATAAAACCCGTTTCCAGTCATCACTCGCATCTGGCAAGCAAACACAAAATATTGGTCTTCTTGATGGTAAAAACGTAAGTGATACATCAAAGCAAATAGAACATCACCAACAATCCGGATATGATCAATGTTGGCAGGCTCGACGTCACGGATTTGTCCCTGAAAATATTCATGTTTGGTCTCGCTTTGACGTTCATAACATAAGTAATCAACACGTGATATCCATTCGGTCACTGTCATAATACGCCTCACTGCACATGGGCATATAACTGTGTTGATAAATGGGACGATTCAACTACCAGCGTGACAGCATTGAATCAAAACCGTCACACTGGTAGCGATGACCTACGGCACAAGGAGGTCACGAAGCTTCACCCCGTCTCCCCCTCACCCTGTCACCCCCTCACGCTTACTCCGCGTCTTTAAAGAAGAACGTAGAAGGTCGTGATACATTTGGTGTCTGTCCCGCCTGAATGTTGAACTGGCGAGATGGCGTGTTGCCTATGTTGTTCTTGGCAACGCGTACACCCATGAAGGCACCAGACTGACCGACTGTACCGATGGTCCAGACTTCGTCAGTGATGATCTTCCAGATTTCCTGACCAATCGCGATGCGCTCTTCTGGCGTGGCTTTCAAGCCTTGGTCAAAGAGGTCGATAACCTTCAAGACACTCTCATCGGTTGGCTCAACACCGGTCTCGCCACCAGAGGCATACCAGTTACCATAGCCAGGACCTGTGGCAGAAACACCTGTGACAGGCAATGCATGGTATGGATAGAGGAACAACTCATCCGTACCGTCGTTTTGCCACAAGAAGACTTGCAATTCATTAGATGTGCGTTTGGTCATCACCAGACCACGTTCCTGCTCAACAATGTTGAGGAAGATACCTGCATCAGCCCAGTCGTCCTTGATCAATTCGGCCAATTTGGTGAACTGAATAAAGGCTGGAATTGGGTTCATCTCAATGACCAGACGTTCGCCATTGTCTGTACGCAGACGGAAGCCTTCATCATCTTTTTCGGTCAAGCCGATGGCGTCGAGCATTTCGTTGGCCGTGTCCAGATCAAACTCTGACCACATGCTACGGTACTCTGCGCCAGGGTTGAATGGTGAGCTTTCGGCGACAACGGCAGAACCCTCTGTACCGATACCCAAGAAGATAACTTCGTTGATCGACGAGCGGTCAATGGCGAGTGAAAGCGCACGACGGAAGTCGGCATTTTGCAGCCACATAGCAATTTCGTCATCACCACGATAGCTCAAGTTGACCTGAATTGCACCGTCTGCACCATGCTGGGCTGGGTCCAATGAAACGCTGTAGTTGCCCTGCTCGGCATTTTCCAACAGGACAGGCAGGTTTGCCAATGAAACGTGACGTGCTTGGTAGTCATATTCGCCAGCAATCGCACGCAGGTTCAAGACCTCTGGGTCTTCGGCCAGTGTCATCGAAATGCGGTCGATGTAAGGCAGTTGATTACCAGCAGAGTCTACACCATAGTAGTATGGGTTGCGCACCAGTACCCAGTTGTCTGTAGTGATTGGATTTTCTGTCATCCAAGGTGTGACAACGGGCAGGTCTGGATTGCGTTGCCATGTATTCTTGTCTTTGAAGAGGTTGACCCAGTTGTCAAAGCCTTCTTCTTCAACCATTGCATCTAACGCTTCTTCATCCGTAAAGTCAGGATGGAACTGTTCCATGTAGTGACGTGGTGCATAGCCACCCAGCGCAGAACCACCAAAGATAGCATGTCCACCAAAAACGTTGACGGAGCTACCCAGAACCTCTAAGAAGAGACTGTTTTCAAACTCAAATGTGAAACGCAGTGTGTAGTCATCAAGCGCTTCCAAGTTGCCACCATCGTCAATGTTGAAGAATGGAGAGCGTACAGGAACCAAGTCTGCGTTCTGATACATGTGGTCAAACCAGAACATGACATCAGCAGAGGTGAATGGTGTACCATCAGACCATTTGACGCCTTCACGCAGGATGATGATGATTTCCTGACCACCTTCGTTGATTTCCCAACTCTTGGCTAAGTTTGGCACAACATCTGGGAAGTTCTCAGCATCCCAGAAAACGAAGCGGTCGCCACCAGCGGATGGTCAGAATGGTCATCGTGTTGCTGGTG
>JBCCFC010000154.1:0-15558 GCA_039029935.1 Chloroflexota bacterium | reverse complement strand
TACCTTGATTATCCTTGATCCTGTCTGTAAAAAGTCCGGTTCTTGTCTTGTTTTGTCTGGACTTTTCGAGACAGGTCATCAAAAACCATGACTCTATAGCAGTGGGTATCGCTACAAACTAGAGTAATAGAAGATGGCAGATGACCTGTCTCGAAAAGTCCAGACAAAACAAGACAAGAACCGGACTTTTTACAGACAGGATCAAGGATAATCAAGGTAAGCAAAATCAAGTACGTATCTCAAGAAAGAAATGCTGCATAAATCATGACATAGGAGTTCGAGATGAATCGACACAATATTCAACAAGAACGTGGACAAACGCAGATGCAACCACAAGACTCACATATACCAACAGAAAGTAGTTCCTCACCAGCAATGTCCCGCAGACGATTTATCCAAGCGTTGGGTGTCAGCACGATGGCTGGCGCCGCCGCTGCGACCATGAATACACCGTTGTTGCCAAGTACACAGGCCGAGGTGAGTGCCGCCCCACTCCTAACCGCCCCGCTTGAAATTAGCGATGACCCCGACCTGCATGTGTTGCGTCGGCTGACCTTTAGCCCAACACCAGAATCATTGATGCATATCCAAGATATTGGCCGTGATGCCTTTATTGAGGAACAACTTGCCCCAGAGACGATTGATGATAGCGAGATGGATGCCATCCTCGCACATTTTCCTCTTTTGACGATGACCAATGCCGAGATCATGGCCTTGCCCAATAAAGAGCGCAACCAATCTCGAAATCAATTACAGTATTCAACACTACTACGGGCTGTTTACAGCAAACGTCAGCTTTTTGAGTTGATGGTTGATTTTTGGAACAACCATCTCAACACCCACATCAATGCTGGGCGTGTCAAATTTTATAAAATCAACGATGACCGAGATGTGATTCGTGCCAATGCACTCGGTCGCTATAGCGATATGTTGCTGGCTTCGGCGCAAAGCCTTGCCATGCTGACCTACTTGAACAACAACACCAGCCGTGCCACCTCGCCCAATGAGAACTATGGACGTGAGTTGCTCGAATTGCATACACTCGGTGAAGATGATGGTTATACCGAAGAAGATGTGCGCAATGCCGCCTATGTACTGACGGGCTGGACTTATGATAGAAAGACCCACACCTTTATGTTTAAAGAGAAGTGGCATTACGAGGGGGCACTTCAAGTCAAAGAGTGGTCTACCGAAGGCAAGAGTGGTCCAGAGGGTATTGAGGATGGTATTAGTTTACTCAACTATTTGGCAAACCACCCAAGCACGGCAAATCGCTTGGCCTATAAACTCTGTGTGCGCTTCTTGGGTGAAAACCCACCCGCCGATGTGGTTGCAGCGGCGGCACAAGCCTATCTGGACAACGGGACCGAGATTAAACCCATGCTGCGAGCCATTTTCAACTCGGCCAGCTTTAATGAACTGTCCTACATCGGCTCAAAGTTCCGTCGTCCCTTTGAGTTTATGACGGCCGTGATGCGTATCTATGATGCACAACTGACTGAGGATGTCCCCAACAAAGCACCCAAAACGTTGCGCAATCAGCTTTCCGTCATGGGGCAACCGATTTTTGGCTGGGGTCCACCCAACGGTTATCCTGATGCGATGGGCGCATGGGTCAACAGCACCTCATTGTTGGCACGTTGGAACTTTACCCAAAAGTTGCTCACGCGAAATCGTAAACATGAGACGCTGAACAAATTTGGCATTTTGATTGACTATCGCGCCTTGATTGGCGGTTCGGATGTCCCACGCCCAGAAACCGCGGGTGAGTTGGTCGATATGTTGGCGGGACGTTTGCTCTTCCAGTCAATTTCCGACTCAGACCGAGATATTTTGCTGGGATATGTTGGTGTCGGTGCGGATGAGTTAGTGCCAGAAAAATTCTATAACCATACGCTGTCACAGGTAGCAGCATTGTTGGTCAATTCGCCATACTTCCAATTCCGATAAGAATTAGTAAAAAGTGAATAGTGAATAGTTAAACAGTCAAGAACAAGGAAACAATCATGTCAAATAATAACAATACATCTGGATTTTCACGTCGCTCTTTTATGCAGCGAGCAGGCGTTGTCGGTATTACTGGACTGAGCTTACCCGCATGGATGCCGCGTATGGCCTTTGCCTCATCCCCTGACACTGTGACCGCTGGTGACACCCTGATTTGTGTCTTTTTGCGTGGTGGTATGGATGGCTTGAGTGCAGTCGTTCCCTACAATGAAGCGGACTATTTTGACCAGCGTCCCACCATTGCAGTACCAGACAATAAGGTGTTGGACTTGGACGGCCAATTTGGGCTACATCCCAAGATGTCACCCTTACACGAAATCTATCAACAGCAAGACCTCGCCATTGTTCAGGCCGTTGGTAGCCCCGACCCGACCCGCAGTCACTTTACAGCGATGGACTTTATGGAGCGAGGGACACCGGGGGAGACAACGCTGCACACGGGTTGGATTGGTCGCCACTTGCAGACGACTGCCGAGCGCAACAACTCCCCGTTCCGTGCAGTGGGTATGGGCAACAAGTTGCAGACCAGCCTGCGCGGACCTGTTCAGGCGAGTGTCTTTAAGAGTATTGCCGATTTCCACCTACGTGGGCGTGGGCGTGATGTCGAAGAGGCGCGCGTCGCCTTGGAAAGTCTCTATCAACTGGGGCAGGGCAGCGATCCACGTGATGGCACATACCAGATGTTGGCTGACGAGGCTGGTGGCACCTTTGAGGCGGCTAGAGCGTTAGAAGCTCTTGACGATAGTACATACATTCCGCAGAATGGTGCAAAGTACAACAAGAAGAGCGCGCTAGGACGCAGCTTAAGCCAAGTCGCACAGTTGATTCGTGCGGATGTTGGCTTGGAAGTGGCCTGTGCCGATGCGGGTGGCTGGGATACGCACCAGTTTATGGGGACGCACAATAGCGGGCGCATGGCGACGCTGCTCCAAAACTTGGCCGCAGACCTCAACGCCTTCTACACGGATATGGGCGACCTCATGAGTGGCATCACGGTGATGGTCATGAGTGAATTTGGTCGTCGTGCCTATGAAAACGGCAGTCGCGGCACGGATCACGGGCATGGTAACTGTATGTTCCTCATGGGTGGCAGTATTGTCGGTGGACATGTCTATACCGATTGGCCCGGACTTGCACCAGAGAACTTGGATCGCGGCGATTTGGCAATCACAACTGATTACCGTGATGTTTTGAGCGAAGTCATCCAAATGCGTTTGGACAACACGGCTCTGGACACCATTTTCCCTGGCTACACACCCACATACTTGGGGGTTGCAGGCGCACCAACACCAATCAGTGCAGCCAATGCTGGACATCGTGCCATTGATATTACTACCAACGCACCGCACTTTAGTGAACCAATGATGACGGGTAAACTGGTGGGCGAGGCTGACATGGAATCCGAGATGTTGCTCGATGAGTTGATGATGGACGAAGATTCTAGTGGTATGATGATGGGTGAAGATCTATTTGTGGATGAGCCGCAGGATGAGTTGTTGGCAGACTTGCTGAGTGAAACGGCAGAGGATGTGTCTAGTACGGAACAGACGAATCGGGTGTTCTTGCCGATCATTAAATAGGATATTGGGCGGTCTGAGTATTCGTAGGTCATTGATTCTGGCGAAATAGAAAATAGCTAAGGACAAAGGAAAGTATCGCAGGTTGGCTACCTGCGTCACAGATAACCAATCTGTGTTACTGGTTTAGATTTTCCTCTTCAACGAGAAAAAGGCTCACCACACGGTGGGTCTTTTTTATTTTAAACAACTTTTCTTGCAACAGCTTTCTGTAAGCATCTCTGCGTACCTTTTCTGCTATACTAACATTCGTTTTCACCGACACACATTTAAATTGTTATGGATTACAGCTAACTTAAGCTTACACGTTCAAAATTCAATCTTTAATCAACCATTCGATTTGGAAAAGGAACAAACGATGAGTCAAGATCAAACTTCATCAGAAACAGGTCTACCATCGCACTCATCATCGCCAACTTCATCGCCACAATCAACAACACAGCCAGACACAACACAGCCAGGCACAACACAGCAGGACGCGACACAGCAACATTTTTCACGACGTCACTTTTTGCAAACGTTGGGGGCGGGTACATTGACAGGCGTCGTCGCCGCAACAGCCAACACGACAATGATACCAGGGCAGAATGCAACAGCCAGTGCTGCACATGATATAGCACCTACGGCGAAGGTAAAACTGTCACGCCCCGAATCCGCAGAGATTTGGATCACCAACGATCCTGATCTACACGTCCTACGTCGCTTCTCCTTTGGTCCAACGCCAGAAACCGTTGCGCATATCCGTGAGATTGGCCGCGATGACTACTTCAAAGAACAACTTGCCTACAAACAAATTGACGATAGCGAGATGGATACATTGCTTGCGCACTTTTCCATGATCAACATGACCAGCAAAGAACTCTTTGATATGGAGCGAACAGAGCGCAACCAAGCCCATCGTCAACTGATTTATGCCACCATGCTGCGGGCAATTTACAGCAAACGACAGTTGTATGAGTTGATGGTCGATTTTTGGACCAATCATTTCAACATGTACATCAGCGATGGGGCCGTCAAATATTATAAGATCACCGACGACCGCGAGGTCATTCGCAAACATGCTATGGGCAAATTCAGCAACATGTTGCTTGCCTCAGCACAAAGCCCGGCTATGCTCTCCTATCTGGACAACGCCTCCAGCACAAAGACATCGCCCAATGAAAACTATGGCCGCGAACTGCTGGAACTACACACGGTCAGCGAGGAAGATGGCTACACAGAGGAAGATGTACGCAACGCGGCATATTGTCTGACAGGTTGGGGCATCAGCGGCCAGACGCGTGAATTTATCTTTCGCAGTGGACGGCACTATACGGGACCGCTGAAGGTTAAGGAATGGGAGAGTCCAGGGCGTAGCGGTGCAGAGGCGGTGCAGGATGGCATTGATCTGCTCAACTATCTGGCGCATCATGAAAATACAGCGCACTATCTGGCGCACAAACTCTGTGTTCGTTTTTTGGGAGAGAACCCACCAGCAAATGTTGTCAATGCCGCGGCCAAAGCCTACCTCAACAACGATACACGCATCAAACCCATGCTCCGTGTCATCTACAACAGTGCGAGCTTCTTCCAACCGGAATTTATGAACTCAAAATTCCGCCGTCCCTTTGATTTTATGGCCGCAGCGATGCGTGTCTACAACATGCAGTTGACCGAAGATGTACCCAACCGCTCGGTACGTGTCTTACACAATGAAATGACCCTTATGGGACAACCACTCTTTGGATGGCCGCCACCAACAGGCTATCCCGATGCGATGGGTGCATGGATGACCAACACCGCCATGTTAGCCCGCTGGAATTTTATCCAAAAACGACTGACTGGCAACCAAAAACATACCTCTTTTAACCGACAGGGGATGCAGATCGACTACCTTGGGCTGCTCAATGGTGTTCGACCCATCAATGCCGGGCAATTGGTGAACATGCTTGCCAGTCGCCTCCTCTTTCAACCCATCGACGCCGTTGACCAAAATAGTCTGCTCGGTTATATGGGGTTGTATGCCAGCGATGAAATCCCGGACGATATGCTTGTTGATAAGATATCGCAGTTGGCTGGGTTGATTCTCAATTCGCCCTATTTTCAGTTCCGATAGCAGAGTCACGAGATGGGTCGAGCGCATAACCGCGACCGACGATACATTTACCTATCGCAGCCAACTTCATGAATTCCGATTGAATAAATAACAGAGATAAGCAATTATGTTTACGATAAATACAACTAAATTTTCGCGTCGCTCGTTTATGCAACGGGCAGGCGTTGTCGGCATTGCAGGGCTGACGCTGCCTTCGTGGATGCCACGCATGGCCTTTGCGTCTTTACCGGAAAACGCAACCAACGGTGATATATTGGTTTGCATTTTTCTGCGTGGTGCAATGGATAGCTTGAGTGCCGTTGTCCCTTACAATGAATCCCACTATTATGATAGCCGCCCCACGATTCAGATTCCAGATGACAAAGTGTTGGACCTTGATGGGCAGTTTGGGTTCCACCCACGTATGGCTCCACTGCTGGAAATCTGGCAACAAGGTGACTTTGGGATTGTCCATGCCGCTGGTAGCCCGGACCCGACACGTAGCCACTTTACAGCGATGGACTATATGGAACGGGGAACGCCAGGGGACAAAAGCGTGGCAACTGGATGGATTGGGCGGCATCTGATGACCACTGCAGAACGCAACAATTCGCCATTTCGCGCAGTGGGCATGGGCGACCGTGCCCAGCAGAGTTTGCGTGGTCCCATCCCTGCCGTTGCCCTCAAAAGCATTGCTGATTTTCATCTTCAAGGTCGTCAGCGTGATGTCTTCGAAGCACAGGCTGCCTTGGAGAATCTGTATCTCATCGGCCAAGGCAATGGCGCACGCTATGAAACCTACCAGATGTTGTCGGATGGGGTTGATGATACCTTTGAAGCAGTCAGGATGCTGGAGAATGCGGACCCCACCCAATACACACCACAGCATGGCGCGACCTACAACATGGAAGATTCTTTTGGACGCGGTTTGAGCCAGATCGCTCAGTTAATCCGCGCTGATGTGGGCTTGGAAGTCGCCTGTGTCGATGCAGGCGGCTGGGACACCCATGAGTTTATGGGAACCTATGATGAAGGACGTATGGCTGGATTGTTGGCAAATTTGGCTGGTAACTTGAATGCCTTCTACACCGATATGAACGACCGCATGGAGAACATCTCTGTCGTGGTGATGAGTGAGTTTGGTCGTCGTGCCTATGAAAATGGCAGCCGAGGCACGGATCACGGTCATGGTAGCTGTATGTTCCTCATGGGACGCAACATCATCGGTGGCAACGTGTATGGCAACTGGCCGGGTCTTGCCCCCGATAATTTGGATCGGGGCGATTTAGCCGTGACAACTGATTTCCGTGATGTCCTGAGCGAAGTGGTGGAGCTGCGTCTGCGTAACCCAGCCCTTGCCGATGTCTTCCCCAACTACAACGCCAATTACTTGGGCGTAGCGGGGGCACCCGCGCCGCTGGATGGGGCCAGTGCTGCACCAGCGATTGCCTTGACCACGACCGACCCGCGTTTTAGTACACCCATGCTGACGGGCGAGCTGACCGAGAACAGTGATGCTGAAACCGATGATTTCTTGGATGAACTGATGATGGAAGAGGAAGCGACAGAGGTTTTACCGGATGAACAGATGCTGGATGACGAGGTTCCTGGCGTAGACCTCTTAACAGAGACGGCAGATGAAGTATACACCGGAACGCAGATTCGGCATGTGTACCTGCCTGTGATTCGCTAGAGATTCAGTGGAGATTCAGTAGATATACAACCGTTGCATCATTGCACTGTGAAAGAAAAAGACTCGCCAGTTGGCGAGTCTTTTTCTTTCACCTCATCATACCTTCATTTAGTGCAGAGACAATCCAATTTTCCTATCTCAAATCACTTGGCAAATCTACACCAATAGATGCAAGATAGGCATGTAGCCTGTCTGTGTATACAAGATTCTCAGCATTCAATGCACGCTCTACAGCCAATGCTTGAGCTAACTCTTCAGCCCGTTGCCGTTCCTCTTCAGTCCGTTGCCGTTCCTCTTCAGTCCGTTGCCGTTCCTCTTCAGTCCGTTGCCGCTCCCGTTCAGTTTCCAACCGTTCCGCTCGAACATATGGTAAGATATATCCTTGGTAGACAGGATCATCCAGCAAGGTTATAAGGTCTGGTTGCGTAAAGAGATGTTCACGGCGAAATTGAAACTCTGGCAAAACCGAGCAGACGATAATACCGTTCACGGGTTGAATGGGCTGATAAATGCCGTTGGCGTTTAGTCGATAAAATGCTGTTTCATTCGGTCGAGGGGGTCGGCTATCATCCAAAATAAAATATTCTGTGACACCCGCATGGGCATACTCAGTTCGTTTGTCCTGAGTATCTCGTGTAATATGTTCTCCCCTAGAGTCTGAAATCAACTCGATACACAGATCAAAAATACCTTGGTAGGAATATTCCCACTCACCCAGTTGAACGGGATTGGTATTCAGGACGATGCCGATATCCGGTCCACGCACTTGTGTCCCACCGCTGGCTAGTGGAAATTCAAAGCCCATATCCGACTCAATAATAGTCGCAATAGGATTGACATATAAGTAATCGTATAGTAGTTGAAGAAACCATTTACATATCCAATACTTCCTGAGTTGAGCCATTCTGGGTTTTTCCTCCAAGATGCCGTTATTCCATTCATAGAACCGCTCGGTTTTGTTATAAATTTTTGACCAATAATCTTCAAGCGATACTTTTAGACCGTCTAAGGTATCACCCTCTTCGAGTGAATCAAGCTCTGGGCTATCCAAATCTATTTCATCGTTGTATCTGCGAGATGCACCGTTCAACCATCGTCCGTTTTTGAGCCGTTTACGCTCTGCACCAGATAGATGTATAGACGATTCACTTATTCGATCTTTTGACTTGGTTGAGAGCTTTTCTCTCATCACCGCATTTGGGATGACTTTTTCTTCCACATCATCGAAGAAGGCTGTTTGGGTCGATTGCATAATACGCAAACTCCTTTTTCTCCAAAATCCATCCGTCAATAGTCCACGTGGATTTTTATTCAATCCGCAACAATTATACACTTAGACACATAATAATGTCAATCTTTTCTTCATCACAACAATTCAAAACTTTATGTGCAGAAACGCATGGCCGTCTACCGAAAATCCCGCCCCCACTCACTTGTATGATAGGCACTTCGAATCCGCCACTCCATCAAATTCGCCAGCAACGCCTGCTTTGTGGCTTGATGCGCTGGTTCATCCCACAAGTTCTGCACTTCATCAGGATCATTCACCAGATCAAACAACTGACCAAAGGGTTCATCCAAGAAATGCACCAGTTTCCATTCTTGTGTCCGCACCATTGTCATGAAGTCGGTTTCTTGCAAGATGCCATCACGACAATGCTCGGCATAGACCACATCACGCCCCGCCCATGCTTTGCCTTGGATGGCTGGCAGTAGCGACTCCGCTTCCATCAACGACGACGGCTCGACACCCGCCATCTCTAAAATCGCTGGCCCAATGTCCATCAACTGACACAAGCCATCCAGTTGACGCCCGCCCGTTGCTGGTCCCGTTGCTGGTCCCGTTACCGATTTCATTGCCTCATCCCCCTGCCAAACCACCAATGGCACACGCGTGATTATATCGTACATTGTCCATTTCTGGCTATGCCCGTGATCGGTCAAACAATCACCATGATCCGATGTGAAGATGACGACTGAGTTGTCCAGATAGCCGTTGCGATCCAGTGCCTGCAAAATCTCGCCTACTTTCTCATCAATCATGGTCACGTTGGCAAGGTAATAGGCGCGCTGGCGGTGACGTTCCTCATTGGTAGGGTTGAGCTTATGCACAACCGAATCGTGATCGACTTCGGCGTTGTGGACACGCATTGCTTGAAAGGGTGGTGGCTGGTTGGCTAACTCGTCTTCGGTCACGTCGAGCAATGGCAGTTCCTTCTCCAAATATGGCTCGACAAAACGCGGCGTCGGGTCATAGGGTGGATGCGGTCCTGGGAATCCAATCTCCATAAAGAGCGGTTTGTCCGGCTTGGGTTTGGTATCCAGCCACCATGTCGCCATGTCACCCACAAACATATCTGAGTGCATGTCTTCGGGCAGTTCCCAATCAAACGCACCCAACGCGTCATTGTAGTCCTCTCGCTCTCGGTACAGCACACGCTGCTGTTTTACCAACCCGCGTGCGCGCAACGCCTTATCCCACTCATCAAAATAATAGCGTCCCTCCAGATAGCGGTCCTTATTCTCGACCACATACCGCTCATCAAATCCCAACGGTGTCTCAAAGGGCCATGAATGCATCTTGCCCACATTCACACAGTAATAGCCACCCGCCGACAGGTCCTCGACCCACGAATGTTGCCACTGGTCCGCATTTTTGAGGATACCCGTTGTGTGTGGATAGTGCCCTGTAAAGAGACTTGCTCGCGAAGGGGCACAGGATGGGGCGGTGATAAAACAGTTACTAAAGGTTGTGCCTTCCTCCACCAATCGGTCTAGGTGAGGGGTGTCCATGTGTGGAAAGCCCAATGCGCGAATGGTGTCGTAGCGTTGTTGATCTGTAATGATCAGGATGATATTTGGTCTATCTGTCATGATGCACTCCTGTTTGAATTGGATTAGCTTTATTTCAAAATAGATACCGTATAAATATGCATCTATTGCGCTCGATTGTATAATAATCTGCAATTGTCACAAAATAGGCTTCATCATAAGCCACCAATAAATCAAGGAGAGAGCCATGTCCACTTCAATGGATCAAAACGTGCGCGATATCGTCGCCCACGCCTATACCAATGCACCTGCATTCCGTCAACGCATGGACGATGCGGGGCTGACGCCGAACGACGTGCAGAGTGTCGCCGACCTGACCAAAGTGCCGATTCTGCCCAAAGATGATGTGATTGCGTTGCAACAGTCCAACCCACCCTTTGGCGGGATGTTGGCTGTGCCGATGACGGAAATTCGTCACATCTTTATGTCACCAGGCCCAATCTATGAACCCGATGGCAGCAGTGACAGCGACATGGCCTCCACAATGCAACATGCACTGGGCATGATTGGCTTTACCAACGAGGATGTTGTCATCAATGCGCTCTCCTATCACTTGGTGCCAGCCGGGTTGGGTGTAGACAACGCGCTGACAGCAGTCGGCTGTACCGTCATCCCAACGGGCTTTGGCAACAGCGAGCTACAAGTCAAGCTCATGCTCGACCTCGGTGCAACAGGCTATGTGGGGACACCAAGCTTCCTCATGGGACTGCTCAAGAAAGCAGAAGAGATGGGCATTGACCCCAAGAGTCAACTCAAGATCAACAAAGCCTTGGTTTCAGCCGAGCCGCTGCCCGCTAGTTTACGGGCAACGTTGGTAGATGAGTATGGTATCACTGTCGGTAATGCCTATGCCACCGCTGAGTTGGGTGCGTTAGCCCTTAATATGGACGGGACAATGGCGATGCAGTTGATGCCGGAGCCTGTCATTCAGGTGGTAGACCCAGAGACGGGTGAACTGGTCGGCGCAGGTGAAACAGGTGAAGTCGTTGTCACCAACACCAACCATGCCTATCCGCTGATTCGCTTTGGCACAGGCGACATGGCAGTTAACGTTGACCCAAATCCGGGCAACAGCAAGCAGGAAGAACGGGCGATTATGCTGGTGGGTCGCAGTGGCGAGGCGAAAAAAGTACGGGGCATGTTTGTCCACCCCAATCAACTGCGCTTCTCCATCGGTCAAGTCACAGCAGGCATTGGTGGCATGGCAAAGGTGCAAGGCATTGTCTCACGCCCTGCTGATCGTGATGTCTTCACCGTGCGCATTGCGCTCAACGACGCCAGTGCCGACCCTGCATCGCTGGAAGAGGCCATCCACGCTGCTATCCGTCAAGCATGTCGTGTTCGTGCAAATGAGCTTGTCTTTGTCTCTGCTGATGAAATTGCGGATGATGCACCGGGGATGGTGGATGAGCGTGGTTGGAACTAAGAAGGTGTTCGGTAGGTCGGTATTCGGTATATCAGTAGGTCGGTATTCGGTGGGTCGATAACTGATCACCGACCTACAGACCTACAGACCTACAGACCTACAGACCTACAGACCTACGGACCTACCAATCACGAAAGGAAACACAAAAATGGACACACTACAACTCAACCAGCTCTTCTCAATCAGTGGCAAAACGGCACTCGTCACAGGCGGTTCACGTGGGATTGGGCTGATGATTGCCCAAGCCTATATTGCCAATGGCGTTAAAGTGTACATCTCGTCACGCAAAGTTGAGGTATGTGAAGCGGTTGAAGCCGAGCTATCAAAGCATGGTGAATGTATCGCCATTCCTGCAAATCTAGCCACGGCAGAAGGACAGGCGACGTTGGTCAATGCCATCAAGGAACGCGAGGAGAAACTGGATATTCTTGTCAACAACGCGGGGGCAGCGTGGGGTGCGCCGCTGGACGAGTTCCCAGAGTCGGGCTATGACCGCACGATGGATATCAATGTTAAAGGGCTGTTTATGCTAACGCGTGACCTGTTGCCTTTGCTCGACAAAGCGGCGACCAAGCAGAACCCTGCCCGTGTTATCAACATTGGCTCTATCGACGGGCTGACCGTGCCATCAATGGACAACTTCCCCTATGCGGCCAGCAAAGCCGCTGTGCATCACCTGACGCGTGTATTGGCGGTACATCTCATGGATCGCTATATCACCGTCAATGCCATTGCACCGGGACTCTTTCCTAGCCAGATGACGCGCTTTGTCTTTACCAGTGACGAGGGCCAACAGCGTATCGAAGAGAATTATCCACTGGGTCGGGCAGGCAGTCCAGAGGATATGGCGGCACTGGCGATTTACTTAGCCTCGCCGGGCGCAGCATATTTGAATGGTGCTGTGATTCCGTTGGATGGCGGTATTTCGTTAGCAAATCGGCAGTAAATATATTGTGTTCTGTGAGAAGTAGACAATCCACCTGATTACGTTCTGTCTATTTCTCACTTATTCCAATCTATCAAATCAGCTTGTCAGCATTTCAGCATTTCAGCACTTCAGCACACTGACTGACAAGCTCGCAAGCTAACTAGCTGACTAGCTGATTTTATACTTTCCTATGCAACAAGCTAACTAGCTGACTAGCTGATTTTATACTTTCCTATGCAATAAAAATCTATATCGCTGAACTGTTACCCATCATACTCAGCCGACGCCAACTTAATACATGTCGCCACAACTTGCATGGCCTGTTCTACTTCCTCTAGTGGTGGTCGAGTTGGCGCAAGGCGGATGTTGGTGTTGTTGGGGTCAACTTTGTTTGGATAGGTTGACCCTGCGGGTGTCAGCGAAACGCCAGCCTCGCCAGCCAATTCGATCACACGTTTTGCGATGGGGTGTGTCGTATCCAAGCTGATAAAGTAGCCGCCTCTGGGTTTGGTCCAGCGTGCCAGCCCTGTGCCGCCCAACTCCTCTTCCAGCACACGCATCACGGCATCAAACTTGGGCTTGATAATCTTGGCATGATTGCTCATCAATCCACGCCAGCCGCCAGGGTACTTTTCAAGGAAGCGCACATGTCGCCACTGTTCCACTTTGTTGGGGCCAATCGTCTGTTGACCCAGCAGTTTGCTCCAGTAGGCAAGATTGGTTTCGCTCATGCCCATATAACCAAGGCCAGCACCACTAAAGGTCACTTTTGATGTGGAACCAAAGAGAATCACACGCTCTGGGTTGCCAGCGGCTTTGGCAGCTTCTAGCAGGTTGGGAATGTCGTTGATGCCATTCAGCCGATCCTCATCCAGATGGTGAACGGCATAGGCATCATCGGCAAAAACTACAAAGTCGGACGCTGCCGTTGGCATGGAAACCAGACGTTGGGCTGTTTCTTCAGAAATGGTGTCGCCTGTGGGGTTGCTATAGGTCGGCACAAAGAAGATGCCCTTGATGCTGGCGTCGTTGGCAACCAACGCTTCGACCGCATCCATATCCGGCCCATTTTCGTTGATAGGCACAGCCACCAGTTCAAAGCCAATGGTTTGTAGCAGTGAAAAGTGGCGATCATAGCCTGGAACGGTGATAATCATCTTTGGTGATTGCGTGACCCAAGGCTGGCTGTCAGCACTGACACCGCGCAACATTATCCACTTCAACAGACTCGCCATCATTTCCAAGCTCGAACTATTACCAAGCAGGATTTCCGACGGCGCAACCCGCAGCATTTCACTAAAAAGCGCACGTGCTTCAGGCAATCCCGCTACACCACCTGGATAGTTGCGGATGTCGATACCGCTGGGCGTGATGACATCCTCAGCATCCACGACCGTGAGCATGGGCAGACTCAGGTCAAAGTCTGCATCAGAAGGTTGGCCGCGTTGCATGTTGAGCGTAAGCCCTTGTGCTTTGTAGGCTTCGTATTGATATTGTATTGTTTGCGTAGTCATTATTATTCCTTGAATTAAAATTTATTTTATGGAAAGCGTATTTAGTATATAATCAAAATGACCGTCATCCCTAATGATGACGGTCATTTTTAGATGTTTATGTAAGGAGAAAACCAACATGGCGCATACACCAACACAACTTCATACAGAGATGGGCTGGAGTAAAAGCGATAAGATTGTTGTCAAGGGCTACGACCTGCCTGAAGAATTATTGGGCAATGTCAATCTTGGCGATATGGCCTTTTTAGAAATCATGAATCGACTACCGACCCCCCAAGAATCCATTGTTATCAACTCGCTGCTCGTCACGTTGGTCGAACATGGCGTCACACCTAGTGCTCTATCAACACGCATGACCATCCTTGGCGCACCAGAGTCATTGCAGGGCGCAGTGGCAGCAGGGTTACTGGGACTTGGCAATGTCTTTGTAGGAACCATTGAAGGGTCAGCCAAGATGTTGCAAGAGGCTCTGGCAGATACCCCTGATGATGTGGATTTAGAGGCACTTGCCCAAGAGATTGTGGCCGAATTTTCCAAAACTCGTGCCATCATCCCTGGCATTGGTCACAATGTCCACAAACCAGTAGACCCGCGCACACCGCGACTCTTTGCCATTGCAACTGAACAAGGTTTTAGCGGACGCAATATTGCCCTGATGCAAGCCATTCAACAGGAGGCAGAACGTCGTTATAACCGCGTCCTACCCATCAATGCAACCGGGGCCATCGGTGCTGTTGCCAGCGAGCTAGGGCTACCGTGGCAAGTCTGTCGCGGCTTGGGCGTGATGGCACGAGCCGTCGGCCTGGTTGGACACATTTTGGAAGAGATGCGGCATCCAATGGCAAAGGAAATCTGGTATCGCGTTGAGGATGAAGCGACAGATCATATGCGTGACTAAAAAAGTTTTCAGCACCTCAGCATTTCAGCACTTCAGCGCACTGACTGACAGGCTGACAAGCTGACTAGCTGACTAGCTGACTAGCTGACTAGCTGACTAGCTGACTAGCTGATTTTACACTTCCCTATGCAATAAAAAGAGGCCAACCCAACATCATGGATTGGCCTCACATGAATAGATTTGTCTCTATTGGGTTGTCCAAACTGGCTCCGGTGCAATGCCATCCTCTGGGCATGACCCAGGATCAGGACGTCCGCTACCTTCCAGACGGCTAACCGCTCGAACTGTCATCTCACCTTCACAAAGAATCTGGCAAGAGAGTCGGCCTTCCACCTCACGGCGAGCCAGCAACTCCTTTTCGGCCTCGGTAATCTTGTCTGGTTCGCCAGAAACAAACTCAACACGGCATGTGGTACATTTACAGTTGCCACCACATGCATGCATCTGGTCAACCCCTGCTTCGTCAACCATCGCTAACACCAACCGTTTTCCATCTGCAACCTCAAACGTTCCGTATCCCTCTACTGTTAATTGAGCCATCATGTTCTCCTTGAATCATCAAAACCAAATGGTTTCACATAAAATTGTAAAGTAGGGGGTATGAGGTGG
>JBCCFC010000153.1:0-15563 GCA_039029935.1 Chloroflexota bacterium | reverse complement strand
TATTTCCCACACACCACCTCATTCCCCTACTATTTACACATCATCTAGCGGCTTAAGATGGGCAAATACACCTTAAATTCGGTTTCGACTGACAATCCTGTTGGTAATACAGGCAATGCTCGCCGTAAACTTGCATGTTTGAATAATGGTGCCTCAGGCTGAGGCTTCTCCATTTGGGAACTGGTTTATTATTATGTTTTTCTGACATCAGTGCCTATCACAAAATGTCTAGAGCTTATATTTTGCACTTTAGATGATAAAAGAGTAAACGGTGCATCTCTTGTCAGAAATGGAAAGCAATGCTGTTGCATCAAATATAATCTTTCCAGAAATGTCTATAAAATATAAATAACTCTTTTGATATCCAAAATACTGAAAGATATTCTCAGCGGTTGAATTATGGTATAATTGTCAAACTAGACAATCATAAGTCATCAATTGTATTTAGATTATTGATTAATTCAAGAAAGGAGCCAGCTATGGCAAAAGGACAACAGCGACGCAAAAAGTATACACGTAGCGAAAAAGTGTTCTATGTTTTGAGTCTGCTCATCATCGTGAGCATGGTTCTCAGCCTGGTCTATGTTGCCATCACACCGCAACATGCCGTTGGATTCTAGGTGGATGAGATAGGTGGGTGAGACAGGTGAACCAGACCAGTGAACCAGACCAGTGAACCAGAGATAGGCGACAGGCTGAAACACATGAGTAAGAGCCGATTACCACTATTCCCACTGACCACGCGCATCGTTTCGCAGTCCAAACAGGATACACAAGAGCGGCTTACGATTGCTGATTGTGACCTACAGAAGTTGGCCGACCACTATGGGACGCCGCTCTATGTGTATGATCGCGTAACGATGGATAATGCAGTTGAACAATATCGCAACGCGCTCCAGCAACACTATCCAGGCGAGACGTATATTACCTATGCTGGTAAGGCATGGTTGTGTACGGCCGCGGCACAATGGGCCATGCACCAGCAGCTTTGGATCGATTGTACAGGACAAGGCGAATTATATATTGCAGAAAAGGCAGGTGTCCCGCGTTCGCAGATATTGATGCATGGTGTCAATAAAAGTTTTGTGGATATGCGTGCTGGCATTCATGATGCAGCTGTGATTGTAGCCGATAATTTGACTGAGGTTGAGAAGTTGGTCAAGTGGAGAGAGGGTTTATTATCGGTCAAAATCAAAAGGTTTCCCAGCATTTGGCTTCGGGTGCGTCCAGGTATGGCTGTCGATACCCATCAATATACACAAACGGGGCAAAGTGATAGCAAATTTGGCATGGATCAAGATGAAATTCTGGAAGCTGTACGTCTTTGCAAAGGCGTTTTGTCGCTGACGGGACTTCATTTCCATCAAGGCTCACATTTTCATGATTTATCACCGTTAGAATCTGCGATAAGGTTTGTGTTGGACCTCATGGTCGAACTTCGTACACAGGCAAGGTGGGTTCCTTCCGCATTGTCAGCAGGTGGTGGTTGGGGGGTGGCGTATCATGAAGATGAGTTACCTCATCCTGATATCGAACAATACGTGTCCTTGATTGCGTCATCGCTGGTAGATGGATGCGAAAAGCACACACTCCCCCTACCGACACTCTATGTGGAGCCTGGACGTAGCATTGTTGCAAGGGCGGGGGTTGCATTATATCGTGTTGGCGCAGTCAAAGAAACGGAAAACCGACGATGGCTGTTGCTGGATGGCGGTATGGCTGATAATATTCGCCCTGCTCTTTATGGGGCCAACTACTCGGCCTTACCAGTCCTGTCGCCCAATCGTGCAAACCGCTATGAGACGTGGTTGGGTGGACCGTTTTGTGAAAGCGGCGATGTCTTAATTGAAGGGGTGTCTCTGCCAGATATCGGCAAAGGTGAGATACTTGCGATTCCGGTCAGTGGAGCCTATCAGCTCAGTATGGGCAGCAATTACAATGGTGCTCTTCGTCCTGCCGTTGTTTGGCTAGAGAATGGAAAGCATACCGTGATTCAACGAAGAGAAATGTTACACGAACTGATCGAGCGTGATTCTACATTATCATTTGACTAGAATTGTTTGTTGTGATTATGCGATGAGATAATTGATTACAAATGTTATTTGTGGTATGAATAGCCAGCGAGAAGCGTCCTACGATGCGATGATTAGAGTAGCCGATTTACAGTCATTTGACCGCTTGGCATAGAGGTTAAACAGCACCAAAGAAATACCGCGAAAAGATACCAAACTACGCCAAGCAATCAAATCATATAGATTTAACTATTGAGACGTACCAGCTCTCGAACCACATCATCTACACGCCGTTTATAGTAAAGTAGCGAACGACGACAGTCCGTCTCACGATCATTTTCTACTTTAAAGGCGCGCAGTGCATCTTCTAGTTCCTTGTCTACTTTGAGCTTCGACCATTCAAGCGATTGACCCGTAAAAAATAGTTGCATCTGAGACGAAATTGTCATGTCATAATCGGTGACATCATTGTGCAAATCAACCAACCGATCCGAAGCAATTGCCGGCATGGGCAATGTGCGCAACTTTTCCCAAACTCGATTCAATTTACGTTTATTCACCTGTATATCTCCTGTACAATTTAGGTTCACAATGAGGAGTCTAGGCCATCTAAGTCAATAAACCACACCAACTCAGATTTCTGCTTAGTTTAAATTATAACAGGATTTTAAAACTTTTGTGAAAATACAATTCGTAAAATTGCTATGTTAAGATTTGACAATTGAGAACAAAAGTACTATAATCATTATTATCAGTTGATGTGCTGGAGAATTATTTATCTTCAAAAATACAGTTGAAAATAATATAGGAAACTATGATTTATGGCTACAAAAAAACAAAACAACAAGGCCGATATGGCAACGCTGGAAAAAGAACGAGCAGGCAAAACAAAGGCATTGGAAACAACGCTATCCAATCTCAATAAAAAATTTGGTGATGGCATCATCATGAAACTGGGGGAAACAACACGTCTGAATGTTGAGTCAATTCCCACAGGTAGCCTCAGTTTGGATGTTGCGCTTGGTGTGGGTGGTGTTCCGCAAGGGCGTATCGTCGAAATTTATGGACCAGAAAGCTCCGGAAAAACAACGGTTTGCCTACATGTAATCGCTGAGGTATAGAAAAAAGGCGGACTTTGTGGTTTTGTCGATGTTGAACACGCGCTGGACCCCGCCTATGCTGCTAAAATTGGTGTTGATGTTAATAATTTGTATATCAGCCAGCCTGATACGGGTGAGCAAGCCTTAGAGATTACCGAGGCACTCATCCGCTCTGGTGCACTGGACGTGCTCGTTGTCGATAGTGTCGCTGCGCTGGTTCCACGTGCGGAGATTGAAGGCGAGATGGGTGACAGCCATGTAGGGCTGCAAGCACGGCTGATGAGCCAGGCATTACGTAAATTGACAGGTGCGGTCAAAGCCAGCAATACATGCATGATGTTCACCAACCAACTACGCCAAAAAATTGGTGTCATGTTTGGCAATCCCGAAACAACCAGCGGCGGTATGGCACTTAAATTTTATGCCAGTGTGCGTATGGACATTCGTCGGATTCAATCCATCAAACAAGGAGCCGATGTCATTGGTAATCGCACACGCGTAACCGTTCGTAAAAACAAAGTCGCTCCACCTTTCAAAGTCGCCGAGTTTGACATCATGTACAACGAAGGCATTAGCACCTCTGGTGACCTGATTGATTTGGGTGTTGAACAGGATATCATCACCAAACGAGGCAGTTTCTATAGCTATAATGACACTCGTCTAGGACAGGGGCGCGAAAATGCCAAAAAGTATCTGATTGAAAATACTGATTTGGCGACGGAAATTGATGCTCGCATCCGCGAAAGTTTTGGTCTGCCCATTAATTTGGCACCTGCACAACAAACTGCTGCTGTAGATACATCTGACAGTGAAGCCACCGAACCAGAAACAACAAAGACCAAATCTCGACGCTCGTCTTCGAGCCGAGCATCCAAGAATACCCGTATAGAACCATCAAGCAATCAAAGTGAAACGTTGTTTGGTGCAGAGCTAGATGCAGAGCTAAGTTCTACTGCAGGAAGCGAAAGTGAAGAAAAAGCCAAAGAGGAACTGCCTATCGCTGCATAAATTGTAGATTTCCCCTCTTTATTAGACCATTCCACAAAATAAAATACCCATTGCAGCGCGGAGTTAGCAATCTCTATTGCGGGTCGTACACGAGAATGCCGGCAGTAGAGACTGCCTACTCCGCGGCAATTATTTTTGTGGAATGGCCTTACCTAAAGCGATTACAGATAGGACTTACGCACTTGGAGGATTTTGAACTATCAACTCCATACTAGCGGCCCGTGTAATCATCGCCAATTGCGTAAATCTGGATCAACAAAAAAGCCATCTATTGTTTATAGGTGGCTTTTTTGTTGTGGGAATGATGATTAAAGTTGCCCTCTATCCAAGTTAGATGTCTATGTAATTTGGTCATATCAAGATTTCTTGAGATATAATGAGAGAAAATACGGCCAAACCATTCATGATTGCAGTAATAAGAGAGTACAACTTGGGCACAGTAGAGACAACTTTAGAATCACTTTCATCAATTCATATTGATATCGCAAACATCTCAGCCCATATCTATGCATTGCATAATTTCATCGAACAAGGCGAGCTGGATACCTATTGGCAAGAAAGTTTACAGGTGTATTATGAACATCTCTCTGTCTCTGCTGTACGACTCACATTGATAGATGCACTTGGCACTCCAGCAAAAAAAACACAGGCTGTTTTCCCCACCCACTCAGGAAACCAAATGATGATTATGGAGACGAATCGCCAACAGAAATCGAACCGTCTCACCAATCAAATCATCTCAGTGGGTGAGCTGTCCTCAGAATTACAAACAAAGATTCTTCAATGGGAATCGGGCCTATATACCAATTTTGTACAAAGAAATTTGGATCAGAAAACAACTGGTACGCATGATGGGCATATACTTAATCGCCCCAATCGACCTAAAATTGATCGGCCTAAAATTGATCAACAATCATCATCGACACAAGATCGAGAACTTGTCCCCACGCAAACACAAGCCACCATCTATTATACGAATACACATCAGATTATTTGTATCCCTATCATCATGGACCAACTCATCCGCGGCGGTCTTACCTTGATTTGTCCCCCCAAACATCATATCGAAGAAGACAATTGTCAACATCTCTATCATGTAACCCAATCTCTTTCTGCAAATGCATTGAGAACACAATATATCCACAACACACATCAACATATTGAACGGATCAATCTTCTTTATCAAATCACCCAAGCCATTACCCATACGTTAGATTTGCAGCAGGTTCTCAATGACTCGGCAGAGTTAGCGGCCTATGTGTTAAATGCCCAGGCAGCAACGCTTTTTCAAATTGATGAGAGCGCACAAGAATTGGTCTTTATGGTGACAAAGGGCAAAGCAGCCAATATGCTCGCTGAAACACGAATCCCAATCAACCAAGGTGTCGTTGGGTGGGTGGCGACGAACGGAAAACCGCTTATCGTGAATGATACACAAACCAGCCCATTGTTTGACGCATCCGTTGATTCTGAAACTGGATTTATTACGCATAATATTCTTTGCATTCCATTATCAACGCAGGACCGCATTATTGGTGTAATTGAAATTCTTAACAAAGAAGATGCCACGGGATTTTCTCAAGAATTTACCCAAGAGGATGTGGATTGGCTATACATGGCCGGGCAACATATTGCCATTGCCCTAGACAATGCGCAATTGTTTGCCCGTGAACAACAGCGCGTTCATGAACTAGCAACATTAAATGCATTTGGGCAAACCATTAACCATGCCTTTGACACCGACACCATTCTACACAGCATTCCAGAACATGTTCTTGATCTCTTGGGCGCAGACCGATGTGAATTGCTCCTTGTGGACCCAAAGACACGTGTCTTAAGTTTATTTGCGAGTGCAGGTCTCTACACGTCCGAACCCTTTCTACCATTCCAAAACTTGACAGGGAAACCGACTCTTTCAAAACAAGAAAGCCACTCAACGACCAATCATCAGCCAACACAAAAGACATCTCAGTCGGTTCTACCAGCCTTGACAACGATATCCTCAACGCAACCAACACGAACCTCGATTCAAGGAGATAGTGTTAGGCGTTCGAGAAAACAAACAACAAAACAAATGCCAGCCGCCGCGGGGCTAGAGCTAGCACAATGGTGTGTTGAGCAAAATCAACCAGCCATGATTCCTCGTGCGGAACAGGACGGTCGCTACTCATCGCACCCATCGTACCCCGAACTCGATAAAAGTAGTATTGCCGTGGTCCCTCTGACCCATCGTCAAACAGTTGAAGGTGTAATTGTCGTCTTTTCACTGAATAGGCAGATTTTTGATAACGAACGACTAGACTTATTACAAACGTTTGCACATCAGGCCGCAGCTTCACTACGGAATGCAAAACTATACGAGAACTTGCATCTTGAGCAGGAACGCATTATCACTGCACAGGAGGAGGTTCGTCATCAGCTTGCTCGTGACCTTCATGATAACACAGCCCAAATGCTCAGTTTGTTGATCATGAACATGGACTTAACCCGCCAACGTCTGCATGATGAAGATTATGTTGCCGTTGAAAAAGACCTTGACTATATGGAGCAGATGGCGCGCCAGACCAACCGAGAAGTGCGTACATTGCTTTTTGAGCTACGTCCGATTATCCTTGAAAGCCAAGGGCTAATTCCCGCGCTACATGCTTACCATCAACAGCTATTATCCTCAATGGATATCATAATCCATTTAGAAGCACCTCCATTACCCTTTACCATCGACTTGCAAGGGGCCAGCACCATCTTTAGCATTATTCAAGAAGCGGTCAACAATATCCGCAAACACGCCTGCGCAGAAAATATTTGGATTCGTGTTTATATTGATACCGAGCATGTCGAATTTAGTTCACATGGGATGGATGAACGCTTGCAAAAAAGCCTGCAAAAGCAATACCTTTGTTTTGAAATTGAGGACGACGGTCTAGGGTTTGATCTGTCCAGCGTCTACCGCAAATATGATGAGCAGGGAAGCTTTGGCTTGCTTAATATGAATGAGCGAGCTGATATGCTCAATGGCATTCTGTCACTCTATTCGCCCAGACCCATGCAGGAGGCAAGACACAAGTCAACGCAGAACACAACGCAACGTATGCGTCAAAACACAGGACATTCGGCAACCTCAATTCACACCATGCCAAGCACACCTGTTCACTCAGATATGTCACAACCAGGAACATTGGTCCGAGGTCGGATTCCGATTATGAGTCTTATCAAATAAAATTATTATGTCAAAATCTGATTTTTTTACGTTCACTAATCACCAAACCGACGGGAATGCTCGTCTTAGTACCTTTCACACCCCGCATGGCCCGATCCACATGCCTGCCTTTGCACCCGTTGGCACATTAGGCAATGTCAAAACACTGGAACCACGCGACCTAGACGAGTTGGGATGTGAGTTAATCCTTGCAAACACCTACCATCTCTATCTTCGCCCCGGTCATCGTATGATTGAGGAGTTTGGTGGCCTCCATCAATTTATGCAGTGGTCCGGTCCGATTCTAACGGATTCAGGTGGGTTTCAGATATTCAGCCTTGCCGACCAGCGTAAATTGGATGATGATGGTGTTACATTTCGCAGCCATATTGATGGCAGCAAACATCGCTTTACACCAGAAAGTGTCATGGAAATTGAACAAGCATTGGGACCAGATATCGCAATGGTCTTAGACGAATGTGCTGAACCACTGGACCGTGATTATCTCTTGCAAGCACTAGACCGCACCCATCGTTGGGCAGAGCGATGTAAAGCCGCCCACCATCGTCCAGACCAAGCCCTGTTTGGGATTGTTCAAGGTGGCGTCTATCCAGAACTGCGTGAGCAGAGTGCGCGCTTTTTGGTAGAGCTTGATTTCCCTGGCTACGCTGTCGGTGGGCTGGCAGTTGGTGAAACCAAAGAAGAGATGTACGCAACGCTTGATGGTACATGCCCAGCACTACCGCAAGATAAACCACGCTATTTGATGGGTGTTGGTACGCCAGAAGACATTATTGAATCTGTCTATCGAGGGATCGACATGTTTGACTGTGTACTGCCGACAAGGATTGCGCGTAATGGCTCTGTGTTTACATCGGAAGGCCGGATCAACCTACGGAATGCGCAGTATGCAGAAGATACCAAACCCATCCAAGAGGGCTGCGATTGTTATACTTGCAAAACCTTTAGCCGTGCCTACTTGCGGCATCTCTTTAAAGCGGGTGAAGTGACGGCATTGCGCCTAAACACAATCCACAACGTGCGGTTTATGATGCGCATGATGGCAGAGATTCGTACTGCCATTCAAGAAGGAACCTATGAAGACTACCGAGCGCAATTTTGGGAACATTACCAGATGAGTGACCAAAAAGTACGGCATGAACAGCGGCAGTTACGGGCTGCGTCGGTACGCAAGCAGTAAGCTGGTCGGCTGGTAGGTCAGTGGGTCAGTAGGTCGGTGGTTGGCACCGAATACCGACTGACCAAACAGTAGAGGAACTCAAGCATAAATGGAATTTATTGAAGCCATCATTTTGGGCATTGTGCAAGGTGCAACAGAGTTTATCCCCGTCAGCAGCAGTGGGCATCTTGTGATTGTCCCTTGGCTTTTGGGTTGGACTCAGGATGCAGAACATACACTGCTCTTTGACACCGTTCTCCATTGGGGAACACTGCTCGCCATTTTCATCGTCTTTTGGCGTGACTTTTGGAACATTGCCACCCAAACAATCCAGAGCCTATTCTCGCGATCTATGAAGGACCCCTACGCTCGCTTGGGTTGGTTTATCATTGTGGGATCAATTCCAGCAGCGGTGGCTGGACTCCTCTTCAAAGATTTTTTTGAGTCTCTGTTTGCCAGCCCCCGTGCAGCAGGTAGCTTTTTATTGGTGACATCAGGGTTACTGTTTTTAAGCGAACGACTGAGCAGCCGAAATGCACAATTCCGCAATATAGATGCACTCACGTGGCGCGATGCTATCCTCATCGGCCTCGCACAGTCCATTGCCCTCGCCCCCGGTATCAGTCGTAGTGGCAGCACCATTGCAATGGGGTTAAGTTTGGGCATTCGTCGTGATGAAGCGGCTCGCTATAGCTTTTTACTAGGGACTCCGGCCTTTCTAGGGGCGGGGCTGTTGCAGCTCAATGATGCATTGTCTGTAGACCCCAGTAGTGTCATCGAGGCCATCCCAACCATGATGGTGGGCTTTATTGCAAGTGCAGTCACTGGTTATATAGCAATTCGGTTTTTGCTGGCCTATCTACGGACTCAGCCATTAACCCTTTTTGCCATCTATTGCTTGGTGGCTGGGCTAAGTGTGATTGGATTAAGTTTTGTATGGTGATTCCGTCAATGGGCAAGGGGCAGTCAATGGGCAAGGGGCAGTCAGTGGATAAAGGACAGCATCGCAGGTTGGCTACCTGCGTCTTTCTAAGTATATGGGTGATGACAGGATGCGGAGACACCCAGATAGCCCCTCAGCTCTCGCCAAGAGACACACAACGAGAGACTGTTACCATTTCGATTGCAGGAGCCACAGCGATGCATCCCGTCTTGCAGGCCCTAAGCCATGAGTTTACACGTCAACACCCCAACATCACGTTTGAGATACGGGGTGGCGGGAGTACGCTTGGCGAAACATGGAGTCAAAAGGGACAAGTGGACTTGGGCGCAAGCTCAATCTTTGCATCAGGTCTGAATCGTACCACGCCTGTCACGGACACAAACACAGGTGAGACACCTATCCCACTTGATGAAACGGGTCAAATACCAGCAGAAACACTTTTCCGCATTCCAGTTGGTATTGATGGCATTGCACTGATTGTTCATGCACGAAACCCGGTAACACAGATAACGGTGCTGTCGTTACAGAACATCTATAGCGGTGTGATACTCGATTGGAATGAACTTGAACCACAAGAAGATGTCAACACAGAGGGAAACGAACGAGCGAGGCATTGTGAAGCGAGACAGTGCGAGATTCTGCTTGTAAGCCGAGAGGATGGCAGCGGTTCTCGATATGTTTTTGAAGAACGAATTATGGGCAACGAAGCAGTCTCGTTAACCTCGATTGTCATGCCCACCAGCAGGGACGTTGTCGATTATGTCAGTACGCATCCACTGGCGATAGGCTATGTTTCTCGTGCATATGTACGCGAAATATTGCTTGACACTGACACAAACAAAGAGGACGATAACATCCCTCTCCCAAATGCAGAACAAGCTACAGGACCTTTGGCTAGAAATACAACGGCTATACGTGTTGTGGCGGTTGAAGGGAAACTGCCAACAAAAGAACATCTGCACTCTCAACAATACTTTTTGACTCAGCCTCTTTATTTACTAAGCCAAAACGAGCCAACAGGTTGGACTCGGCGATTTACCGATTTTGTTTTAAGTCCTATCGGGCAAGACATTGTTGATCAATATCATATTCGTATTCGTTAGGGTTTCAATAAAAAAGCTTTCAGCTACTCAGTCGGTCAACTTTCAGCCAGCATCTGACCGTGTCCCTTGGCTGATTTCATACTATCCTTTGTTCTTACAAAGGATAGTATCGCAGGTAGCCAACCTGTGTCATAGATAAACAATCTGCGAGACTGGTTTATTCTTTCCTATTCAATAGAAAATTGAAAATTGAAGGAATGGAAAATTGAAAATGGGCAACGATTTTGTTTTCAATTCTTTTAATCTTCCATTGCCCATTTTCAATTACAAAAATAAAAGAGGGTTGACGTAATTTTAATTACGTCAACCCTCTTTTGTTTTTGTCTAGCTAACGAGTCTTAATAAGACAATGCTATCTAATCGCCTTACTGTTTGGAAACAACAGGCTCAACTCAATGAACCTATTGTTTTCCAAATCATGTGCTTACTGTCGTGCAATAAGTGGCAAGTAGATGAACGTATCTTGATCACCCGTACCCGGCAAGCCAGGTTCGTCTGCATCAGGCAAGCCTGTTGGTGCGCTTGGAATAAAGACGTTATTACCTGCATTACCAGAGATGTTCAGCAATTGGTTATTGCCATCATCCGTGATTGTCAAGTTGAATTCCGACCCTTCAACCACAACACCTTCGGTACCTGCAGGTTGCAGTGCGTCAAAGACCAATGGCAAGCTGGTTACACCGTCTGTCAATGGACCTTGAATCACGATAACACCTGTCTCTTGCATCGCAAATCCTGCTGCTGGACAACCTGTTGGGTTAAGGATTGCGTAGGCACCAGAACCCCACAACGCATCCAGTAGACTAACCGTCGCTGTACAGTTGAATGTAATCTTGGTCGAATCGTAAGTGATGCGGTATGTAACCGGATCGACAGCAGCCGAACTGTTGTTAAATGTAAAGACAAATGTGAACGAATCACCAGATACTACTGATGGCTCGCCACCAGGACCAGTCTCTGTGCTGTTGGTCTCAACACCAACAGCCATATCTGGATCTGGTGTCACTCCTGCGACAGGCGTACCAAATGGTGTTGGTGTCTCTGTCGGCTCTGGCGTCGGCGTATCTGTGCCACTAGCTGGCTCAGGCGTCACTGTTGGTGTTGGCGTTGACGTTGGCGTCTGCAAGTCCGTTGTTGGCGTCATCGTAGATGTAGCTGTTGGCGTCATCGTAGATGTAGCTGTTGGCGTCATCGTAGATGTAGCTGTTGGCGTCATCGTAGATGTAGCTGTTGGCGTCACAGTCGCAGTAGACGTAGCCGTTGGTGTTACAGTTCCAGATGGTGTCACAGTAGCCGTAGCGGTGGCCGTTGGTGTTGGCGTTGGTGTTGGCGTATTGACATTCACTACAGATTGAACGTTGTCTACCTCAGCAACATTACCTTCATCATCACTAAAGTTCACCTGAACCGTATTGAGAATACGGTTGACAGCAGTAGACAGTGACGTGTAGCTGATGTCATCTGTGAACGTACAGACAGATGATGCGCCACCAGCCAACTCGATTCGGCTGTTGGTGCTGCTATACGAT
This sequence comes from Chloroflexota bacterium, assembly GCA_039029935.1. Classification (GTDB taxonomy): domain Bacteria; phylum Chloroflexota; class Anaerolineae; order Caldilineales; family Caldilineaceae. The sequence continues at coordinate 3,492 of JBCCFC010000153.1, read as the reverse complement.
GTACACTTGGACAGGTCCAACGTATCTGCAAACAGATTATTGGCTAAGTTATCTGTCGAATGATCTGAAATCTGCGTGATATAGATATTATCATTACTTGTTGTATTTGTAATGAATACCTTGTATGGAATCGTCAATGTACTTGAGTAGTTCGTTGTTTCTTCAACATTAAAGACACCATCACCAGTGGCATCGTTCATCTTCTGAACAGCAATGGCTGGTGCAACATCATACGTGAATGATGCAGTCTTTGCGTTGTTGGAAGCATCACCATCAACAAAGGCTCCACCTGTACCTGTAACAACAACAGAGTTCTGGTAAGCACCTTCTGTTGTAATTGTCGCATTTGTGACCTGCGCCGTGTACGAGATATAGTAGCTTTCGGTTGGTGTCAACAGATTTGTGTTGGTAAATACGAACTTGTTATCAACTTTGACAAAGGTAAACTGTGTTGCCGAAATTGTAACAGTTGCAGTTGGATAGAAGATATTTGTTGGCAGTGTATCTGTAACGACAAACTTAGCCATTGTTGTACCTTCATTCTTCACTTGAATACTGTAAACAACATAGTCATCAGCACCAGCACTGGCAACATTAATTGTCTTTGTGATAGCCACATCCGAATCAGCAGTTAGTGTGGTAACCGCTGTATTGGTCAATTGGGTAGCAGTAATTGTATTCGTAGCATGTCCGATAGCTGTTACCAATGCAGCACTGTTCGTAACAGCGAAGTTGCCATTAGCGTTCGGCTCAAATTGCGCCAACGAAATTGGATTTGTTGTCTGTACCCCAACCTCAACGGTAATGGTATCACTTACATCAATTGATGGCAGTGTTACGGTGTAATTGCTCGGCGCACTCCACGTTACAGTCAACGCTGTACCATTCACTGTCCAGCTTGTGGTTGGTGTCACAACTTGTGCAGTATCTGTAAATGGCAGTGTATCTGTTAGCAAAATACTTTGTGCTTGGCTCGGACCACTGTTTTCAATTGCAAATTTGTACGTCCACGAACCGCCGCTTGCGCTAATCCCTGCTGTTGGTACAGACGTCTTTGTAAGAGTCAATCGAGATGATCCATACACTGTGACAGCTTCTGTCACTGAAATTGGTGACAGTGGACCAACCTTGGCAACGTTCGTGATTGTGATACCACGTATAGAATCAGTGATTTCTACCGAGTATGACAGTACCACGCTGGTTGGTGTAATAAAACCTTGACCCAAGGCATTGGGTGTAGTCAATGCATAGGACCACGTCACTGTATTTGATGCACCAACTGCTGGAGCAGTCCATGTTGGTCCCCCCAAGGTCGATGTAATCAATTTGAAGCCAGTTGGCAGGGTATCAGTAATAGTAAGTGCCGACGCCGCACCACCAGTGTTTGTAACCACAATCGTGTATGACAGATTCAGACCAGCAGTGATTACCTCTCTAGCATCCATACTGGTCGCTAATTTGGTCATTGTAAAGATGGGTGAGAAGACCGTAATCACATCACTCTTAGCGAGAATGCCCGTTGTTGTAAGCACGTTAGGGTGCGAGATACCAGCAGTGTTGGTCAATGCATATTTGTATGGTGATGTCATCAGAGCGTCACTAGCCGTAAATGACAACGTTAACGTAAGGGCACTCTTTGCAGGCAATGCGTAGTCGCTGAAGAGATTGATGTTACTCGTGCCATTAAAGCTACTGTTCATTGTGTACACAATGGACGCGTCGCTAGAAACAATATTGCTAGCAGTGATAAACGTCAGTGAACTCAAGGTGATGTCCGATGAGACGGTATCTGTCACCACGCCACCGCGACCAGGATGAGCATCACTTGGCCCAAAGTTCGAAATGACGATAGTGTACGAAATAACATTGCCAATATCACGCAATGTAACACCAGCGGTCTTGGTAATCGCCAATGTCATTTCTTCCGTGATAGTAAATGCGACGGTTCCTGTATTCACCCCTGTGCCAACTTCAAATAGGTTGACATCTGTGTCCAGAACAGAAGCCGCATTGTTATAGACACCAGCCGTAACACCCGGGTCCGGTACGACAACATACGTGAGTGTAATATTATGACCACTACTTACAGGCCCAGTTGCTGTAATGTAAAGAGATGAGTCTGCAATCCCATAACTACTATCGGTAATAACATCTGATGACGCCATGAAGACAATACTAGAGACAGAAATTGGTAGTGTATCTGTAATTTTGACTGGTGCAGTGAAGTTACCAAGGTTTGTAATCGAAATTGTAAAGGTCAATGGGTCGCCGCCAGCGATAGCCTTTGTGGTTACAGTCGATTTCTCAAGCACAAGATTTGCCACACCTGCTAGCTGTGAAGGATGTGTTGCAATGAGCGTAGTTCCTGTAGGCACAACATATGTAGCAGATGTAATTTTAGCTGTGTTTGTTAGCGTATCAAGTGCAAGTTTTGTGGCCGTATTGAAACCCAAGAAGTGACCCGCATTTGATACTGGCACAGTTGTTAGCGTAATTGAACCAGACCCATTGGGAAGTGAAGCAATCGTCACCGAAATGTTACGATTATTTGCACTAATTCCTGGGCTAGTCAAAGTGAAATCTGATGATGTGACGGAATATGATGCCGCTGTATAGGGCAGTGTATCACTAATCACGACATTAACGGCTGTACCACCAGTGTTGCCTACATCAATTTTGTATGCGTATTCAATGCCGGGTGTGATATTTGCTGTTGCGTTGACTGGTGCCTTCGCAATTGTTAATATCGGGAACTGAACTGTAACAGTATTGACGACTGTCAAATCTGCAGCCAGACTTGGATGTGTGAACACGACAGAGTTTGTGATTGTTTTTGTAACACCCGTAGTGGCGATATTATCATCAATTTTGACTGCATATACGTAACTTGCAATATCTGTACCACCATCTGCCTCAAGCTTAAGTGCTGTTGTTGTCAGATCAATATTTTGATTACCAGCAGAAATCCCTGCATTGTTAGGTGCAGGGTCGTAGTTTCCCGTAGCATTTGGCGATGCTACGACAAAAACGCCACCTGTCAACAATTCTATTGTTGTGCTATCTGGCAGTGTTGCGCTTAATTTGCCACCTGTGACATTTGCTCCACCAAGGTGTTCTAGGTTAAGTGTAAATGTAACAACGTCGCCAGCATTAGCCGTACCATTAGGTACTACCCCTGTATTAAGAGTCTTTGCAATTTGAAAGTCCCCACTACTAGAGGTACAGTTCGTGTCGCTTGCACACGAAACCTGAGCGTTCGCCTCCACAGGCATCAGCACAACGCCCATCACGGCAATCAACAATGCCGTGAGAACAATTGGTATAGTTTTCGCCAGCATTGTTGCGTACTGACGCTTTTTTGGTTGGGTTATCATATGCATACTATTAGATTCCTTTTAATAAGTTTGCATGAATATTGGCAATAGTTTGCCGATTGATAAATGAACAAAAGTTTTGTAAGTCAACAAATGTCAATTGTTGCAACTGATTGAC
>JBCCFC010000152.1:0-15589 GCA_039029935.1 Chloroflexota bacterium | reverse complement strand
CTGGCTGAGCGCCACATCTGTTCTGCGGGAATTGCTGTTATGATTCTGGGTTTGCGATGACAGTTCTGGATGGCTGTTATCGTGTCTCACCTGAAAACACCTTGTCTGCTCGCACTGATGGCCGTATGGTTGGATTAAACGAAGGTGTAGCAACGGTTGAGCTGGCAACACATGGACTCAAAGCCACCCGTCATTACCATGTATTGTCTGGCTTAAGTGACGACGTACAGCTTCATTTGATTGCGCATGTACCAGAAGGAACGCCTGATGTAGAAAAAATTTACTATGGCCTTCTCGAACTTGAACGAACCATGATCAATCAGTATGAAGGTCATTATACATTGCCACGCGGTTTTGCGCTTGCAGACCTATTTTCGTGGGGTATGCGTAAATTTGAGTCGCGTGTAGATGGTACACCTATGCCTAGACGACTCCTGCGAGTCGATGATGATTGTACCATCGAGTATACAATTGCGCGCTGGTCGACATAGCGTGTACTCTCAACAGACGCATGACAATAATACCTTTTACAATGGAGTATTCATGACAGCAAGGTCTCATTTATCTGATTTACCAACAAACATCGCCTCCTACTATCCTTGTCACTTTCCTTTAATCAATCTGCAAATGAAGCAACGCATGGGTTCAGCACTCTTGAGTTTATGGCCCAATGCACAGTTCTATAGTGTGCCCGCCCTGTTTATCGAGTTGGGCACACCGACCCCTGCTTTAACATGGTTTCACCCAACGCACTTCTTCCATGAGCGGATTGATCTGTTTCAATTGTCAGAGGTAGAGACTGCTGGGTTTGAGGCGGGTCTACACCAACTCCGTAGTCGGATATCCTGCGGCGAAATCCCCATGATTACAGGCACGGTTTATGAGTTGCCCTATAGCCCTGATTATCATAATCCACTTTATCTGGAACCGCTGATTGGGGGCGGGATGCGCAGTGCCCTTCAAGACATTTCACAATTCTTTATTGCTGATCATTATGTGGCCGTCATCAATATTACAGATGATGGTGTCACACTTTATGACCCGATTCCACATCAGTTTATCGGTACGATTTCACTTGATATCCTTGAGCGATTTTGGCGCGGGAATCACCAATTTGGTGCGTTTATCGGTGCCAGAGGCTATGATAATCTCACCTCTTATGGTTTTCTCGATGTTCTACTGGCAGAAGAGTATCAGGATGACACGCTTGATGACCTTGCCCGCAGCATACTCGCAAATGTCAGCACCACTTTCTTATCAGGCGTTACAAAACAAACGACTCGTCGGCACTATTTTTCCGGCGTTGCCCTCAATGCCTATATCCAGCATTATTTTTCGAGCCACTATGCAGAGACGGGTGAAGCACCAAAGACATTGGGCAAGAGCATTTTTGACATGCGTTGGAGCCATTACTTTCTGCGTGACTTCATCCATGATCTATGTGACACACTCGACCTGCCTTTGATGTCCGAACGTACCGAAGTCGATGCGATTGTCCAACAATGGGAACAACTCTACACCCTATTTTTTCGCATAACACGTAAAACGTTTGCGGTCCGTGATGAACAAGCACAGCACTTTTGCACAATGTTGGAAGACATAAGCGCAACCGAGCGATGTTTCCATGAGAAACTATTGAATAAACTACAGGATAAGATATAAGAAATGACGAAGAACGCATTGATGCTACGCTCATCTATCTATGACATTGTTGCGACTTGTGTTGCCGAGACAAATGCCCAAGGGTTCGGTCGTATACCTCTCGAACAAGGAGATGACGCCAATATTTTGTCTGGTGGTCGTTATATTGACTCACTTGGGGTTGTTTCGCTGCTGGTCATGATTGAACAAGACCTTGAAGAGGACTTGGGTTATAGCCTCGACGTCTCAACGATTGTTGCCCAAGCAGCGGATCAGAATGAAAATCCTCTGGCAACAGTGGGTACACTTGTTGACTATCTATGTCATCATTTCGACCACTCCACAGAATAAAATAAAGATAGGTTCGCAATGCATATCTATGATGAATTCTGTGAAATTCACCTTGATGCCAATTTAGCCCCTCACTGTTGGCTTTTTCGCGCAGATGAACCAATCTGCGTTCAGTTTGGTGTTCGCTTAGACAAACAGCCTACCCAAGGGATGCTCTGGGTCGAAACAAATAATGGGTGCGGCTATCACGACCAACGATTGATCCATGCGGAACCAGTGAGTGTTGATGTCGTGGGCATACCAAACGGTCTCTACCAATTTTATATCGCCACCTTGCCATTGATCTCACAGGGGGGCTATCATTATCGGCTCGCCTATTGTGATCAGCGGGGAGAGGTACAGACTTGTAGGCAAAGTCGCGCCGTGTTTGTTGACGATGACGCCCCCCGTTCGCTTGCAGACATCGACCACAGCTTTTTAGGGATCATTCATGGAAAGTCTCTCTATGGCCCCAAACCACAAGTTGTAATGACCCCCAGCCCACAAAACTGGTCCCAACGTCTTTTTTACTCATTAATCATTGATCGTTTTGCACACACAGAACACAATCACCGACACGACTTAGGCTGGGTCAGATATGATCCAACAACACCCGTTGCGAGTCATGGGGGAACAATCGCTGGTATCACTCAAAAATTGTCCTATTTGAAGGCACTAGGTGTTGGCGTCATCATGCTAAGTCCGGTCTATGTCAATGATGAAATGGGCTATCATGGCTATCACCCGCTTCACCTTATGATGGTTGACCCACGCTTAGGGACGCTGGCAGACCTTCGGGCATTTGTCGCTCAGGCACACGCCTTGGGTATAGCCGTCATCTTAGATGTTGTGAATAATCATCTACCAAATTTGATTGACTGGGAAAAATTTGGTGGTCCACCGGGGGGCGAATTTAAGTATATACGAGGCCACAAGACAGCGGTTTTACCCTATCCCATCGAGGCACGGAACACAATGTTTTTCCATGATGCAGACCACACGGATATGATCAAGGGGCGACTTTTTGACTTCCTTGAGGATTGGCGGACAGAAACCCCATATGTGCGCGCATTACTGATTCAGCATCTTAAATATTGGATGGCAAATACCGACATTGATGGATTTCGCTATGATGCCGTGCGCCACGTTGGGGCAGACTTCTGGGAGGATTGTCTAGCAGAGATAGATCGTTATGCACACTATTTGGGCAAGACAAATTTCCTCCAGATTGCTGAACATGCAGGCTATACACATCAAGAGGTCGCACCCTATCATCGGATACGGTTTACCAACTTCTTGGACTATCCGACCTATTTTGGTCTACAAAAATCGTGGGATCAAGATGACGGTCTACAGGCATTAGCGGACTATTGTTGTGGCTTTCTAGAGCCAGACCTACCCTATCGCAACGGCTGGCACAATAATCTTATGTTTCTGGATAACCACGACCGGACACGGGTCTTGCATCAGATTCTCCACCGTTATCCTCAACAGGGAACGACACGAACGGTTTTACATCTTGCCTTAGCCTGTCTATTACTCGGACCTCAGCCGCCCGTCCTCTACTATGGCACGGAACAAGAGTTTGATGGGGCATTGGGTATTTATCACAATGAGGAGATGGATGCATCCTTTGGTCATGATCACTATGTACGCGAAGATATGTTTCCCAATCCAGATTGTACATGGAAATTTGGTCCCATCAATCGTCCCCACTTCCCACCCTATAGCACGGAACAGGCTACCTTCCAATGGATTCATCATTTAGCAACCATTCGTATGCAATTGGGTGTGTCCGCATCTCGACACTGTATAGAGATAGAGCCACAGTCAACTGTGAAAACACCCCGTGTATTACTGCTGGAGACAATCCATCAATCACAACCGCTCTTGTTTGTCTTGAACCCATCGGATCGGCCGCTTCAACACCGAGAGGTGGTGATTCCCGCAAACTATGGTGTCTTTAGACGCATACAACCATTGGCAACGACAGGAGCGGAGCTAAATTTACAACACAACAAGCTGCATCTATGCTTACCTCCCTTTGGCATTGCCATTGGACAGCTTTTGGATGTGTAGCAGACCATAGTACCTGTCAACTAAATAATTGAGTGTTTTGGTCATTCCTGTAAAGGCAGGAATCCAGGCTGGTCAACGCTAGATTCCTGCCTTTTACAGGGGTGACAAGACTAAAAAATTTAGGTCACAGGGTAATAGCAAGTAGGAGAAAATAAATGCTCATTGACTCATTTCTAGATCGTGTCCGCGAGAACACCTCAGCAGAGGCACTGATATGGCATGATCAGCCATTCACATACGAAACCCTGCTAACCACGTATACCATTTGGGTAGACGCCCTGACGGATGCGGGGATACCTTCGGGCAGCATTGTGGCATTAGAGGCCGACTATTCACTCAATAGCGTGGCAATTCTGTTGGCGTTGTTCAACCTGCGTAGTATTGTTGTGCCGTTGACAGGTGAGGTAGCAACTAGCTGCGAACAGCGTTGCGAAATTGCAAATGTAGAGTGGGTTGTTCAAGTTGACGGTGACGACCAGGTGACGATTCAACAACGGTGTCCACAGCCAGCCCCCAGCACAAATCACCCCTTGATTGCTCAATTACGTCACGATCATCCGGGACTCATCCTTTTTACATCTGGCTCCACAGGAAAACCCAAAGCAGCGATACACAACGTTCACTTGCTCTTGGAGAAATGTCAAACACGTCGTCAAGTGTCACGCACATTGCTGTATTTACGGTTCGACTCTATCTCTGGGGTCAATATGCTTTTATATGTCCTCGCCAACGGTGGCTGCGCCATTGTCGCAAAGGACTCGTCACCAGAGTCAGTTGCAATCGCTATTGCCAACCACCAAGTGCAATTTTTGCCAACATCCCCAACCTTTTTGACCTTCCTGCTGTTGAGCAAAGTCTATGAGCAGTACGATCTGTCTTCCTTAGAGGTAATCAGTTATGGTTCAGAGATGATGCCGAAAGATATCCTTGCGCAATTAGTCGAAATCTTTCCCCATATCTACTTTAATCAAGCATTTGGGATGACAGAATTTGGCGTCCTTCGCACCAAATCACGCACCGCAGACTCATTGTGGTTTTCCGTCAAGCAAGGGGAGTTTGCGGCTCGCGTCACAGATGGGTTATTAGAAATTAAAACACCTATCGCTATGCTTGGATATTTGAACGCACCCTCACCGTTCACAGAGGATGGGTGGTTAATTACAGGGGATATGGCCGAAGTGGATGGGGTCTGGATCAAGATTTTAGGTCGAAAATCAGACTTGATGAACATTGGCGGTCAAAAGGTATATCCTGCCGAAGTCGAAGATGTCATTCAAATGATGGATGGTGTGGTCGAGGTAGTGGTGAAAGGCGAGCAAAACCCAATAACGGGCAACATTGTGACCGCCAAGGTGCGGTTGGCAACTGAGGAATCATTACGATCCTTCCGTTCGCGACTACACGCCTTCTGCAAGGGAAAACTTGAGCCTTATAAAATTCCCATGCGGATACGCTTGGCAGAAGAGGCACTCCACAGTACACGGTTCAAAAAAGTACGTTGATACTCTGTCAACTGAAATACCTAGCACTACTGCGTAGCAAAATAATATGCCATAAAAACATGAAAACACTAATATAAAATCATATTTCAAGGTGGAAATCTAATAAAACTTGAGTTACGATATAAGCTCGAAATCGAATCTCAACACATTATCCGTCAATAAAATTGAAGCTAAATAGGTAAAAATTTGACCGGAATTGCTTCCAGAATCTTTATATCGTAACTCAAGAGTGCTAAATTGAATCACTTAAGTCAGCCAATTCTCATGTTTGAGATTTGGGACATATGTAAAGTGGCGATCAGCCGTCAACACAGTCAGATTATTGACCCTGGCAACGGCTGCAATTTGAACATCCGCGACAGGCATCGGACGCCCTTTTGATTTAACTTCCACACGAATAATACCAAATTCTTCGGCAGCAGCCTCATCAAAGGGCCAGAAATCAACTTGGTCCCGAAACGACTGCAGACGAGCACTATTTTGTTTGCGTTTTTGGCTATTATAAACAGCATAAAATAACTCTGCCAACACTGTTGTCGAAATACCAAACTGATGTCCGTGAAACTGTGCCTGACGCATTTTGGCTGTGATGACGGGGGCGCTAGCCATGACGCTTGTTGCATGATTCGTATCAAACAGGTAATCCATAATCCTCTCGATCCATGTGACGCATTTCTCTGAGTTCATCCAATATGCGGTCTAGCTCACCGGGTTCAAACTCCAATGGGCCAACTTCATCTATTGCTTGTAAGATAGCTTCAGCCGAACCACGTTTAGGTTTTGTTGACATTATGTGATGTTTATTGCCCCCACTATCTTTCTTTGTATTTGGAGCCAGCAGGCCGCTTGCATACTCAAAAAGTTGCATCAGCATTTGAAATGGCATTCGGGCAATCATTTTAACCAGTTGATCTGTAATACTTTCTCGCGTTTGTACCATCAATCACTTGTCCTTTCTATTCATTTGTGAACACACCTCATGCAAGTTTTACAAGTAACACCCGCACGGAGTGTGTTCACTAAACAAAATACGTATCTTTTCTATTCGCTTGCAGCACCTTCATCAGCAGCACCTTCAGCATCCGCCTCGCTATCATCAGCAGGTACTTCTTCTACAGGTACTTCCTCCGCAGGTTCTTCTTCCACAGCAGGCGCAAGCTCCACACCGCTGACCGCAGCCAACTGCTCCAGCGTCCCCTGCAACGCATCCATATAGGCCCCATAGCCAGCCCAGTTTCCTGCGGTAAGCTGTTCCTGTGCCTGTCCATAAAGCGTGTTGGCATGGACAATCAACTCCTCGGTTGTCGCCTCAGTCAGGTTGGTGACGGTGGCACTGCTGCCCTCATCACTCGTTGCAGAACCTGTAGAGAGCGGCAACGGTGAGCCTTCGGTCATCAGGTCGGTCAGTTCGGCATCGGCGAGTACATCGCTACCAAAGAGTTCGGCCAAGGCCAAGCCCAAGTTCTGCGCCATGACCACGTTATCAACCGTTGCCAAGATGACGCGCTTTAGCTCTGGAATTTTGCCCGACGCCGCTTGCAGGTAGAGTGGCTCGACATAGATGAGACTTTCGCCGATGGGGATGACGAGCAAGTTACCACGAATGACCGTGCTGCCCTGTTGGTTCCAAAGACTCAGTTGTCCACTGATGGTGGGATCTTGGTCGATGCGTGCCTCGACCTGTTGCGGCCCAAAGATGAGCGAATCTTTACCAAATTGATAGACAATCTTTTGTCCATATTTTGCCGGATCGTTCTGCGCCGCCAGCCATGCAATCATGTTTTCTCGATTGGCAGGTGTAAAAGGCAAAATCTGGATAAAGTCAAGTTCATCGCTGTCTGGCAGTTGCATCAACACATAGTAGGGCTGGATGCGCTGTGATTCGCTCATGAAGACCTCTTGCGGCCATTCCCAGACATCCTCTTTGTTATAGAACTCGTTGGCGTCGGTCATGTGATAGGTGCGGTAGACTTCGGATTGAATGCCAAACATATCGTTGGGATACCGGATGTGCTGTAGCAAATCTTCGGGCATCTCGTCCATTGTGCTAAAGAGTGCGGGGAAAATCTTGGCATAAGCAGCAGCAATTGGCTCATCAGGGTCGGTGATGTAGAAACGCATGGTTCCATCATAGGCACTGGTCACAACCTTGACTGGGTTGCGGATGTAGTTGATGGCCCGATTGAATGGCTCGCTGTAGGGGAAACGGCTGCTATAAGTGTAGGCGTCCAAGAACCAATAGAGCTTCCCATCGTCGCTGATGACAATATAGGGGTCGTCGTCATAGGCAAGGAAGGGTGCGACCTCGCTGATCCGTTCGGTGATGTTGCGTCGCCAGAGCAGTTGACTGTCGGCTGTGATATCCGAGTTGAGCAGCATGTTGATGTCGGCAAAGCGCAGCGCAAAGAGCAGCCGTGCGCCAAAGCTCATACTGATGCCCGTGTTGCCTTCAAAAGAACTGGTGACATTCCCCTCCTCGCGGGGATAGTCAAACTCTGGCTCATTGGTACGAGCGATGACATAATCCTCGTCGCCCCCCGCCTTCTCGCCAAAGTAAATCTGTGGCTGTGTGACCGTGATCACACCCTGTGGCGGCAAGTCTTTGAGCATAAATTCGGGCAGACCGTCACGCGTTACCTGGGCGACGGGTGATGCGGCCACACCATAGCCATGTGTGTAGACCAGCTTGCGGTTGACCCATGTCTGTGCGTTCTCGTTGAGACGATTGGGTACAAGTTCACGGGCCGAGAGCATGACCTGACTGACCTCGCCATCAATCGTGTAACGGTCAATATCAATGTCGTTGAACTCGTAATATTGACGTAACGCCTGCACCTGATTATAGGTCTGGAGCAATGGTCGATAGTCCCACAGACGAATATTGCGAACGGTTTCTGGCTCTTTGACCAGTGCCTCCGCCGTCAGCGGAACTGAGGCGTCATAGTCACGTACCTCGATGTCGTCTAGATCAAAGGCAAGACGTGTAAACTTGATATTATCCTCGATAAAAGGCCGCTCCAAGTTGAGTTCATTGGGGTTTACTTGGAAACGTTGCACCAACCCTGGATAGATATTGCCAGCCACAATCGAGATGATAATCCACACAGCGATGACACCACCGATGGCACGGAAGCCGCGTCTTAAGACGGCGGTAGCAATCAGCAGTGCAGCGGCGACAATGGTCACAAAGAGCAGAATATTGTAGATCGGCAACTGTGCGTTGAGGTCGGTGTAGCCAGCGCCAAAGACCGCCCCTCGTGTGCTATAGACCAGTTGATAGGCATCAAGCCGATATTGCCAGGCAAAGAGCAGCAACATCAACGCCCCCAAGATGCTGAGGTGAATCAATACCGACGGGCGTATCTGCCAGCGGAATTCGCCCTCACCGCGGAACCCTGCACCTGTGACAATCACGGTGGCGACGATGGTCAAAAAGACAATGGTCAATAGCCATGAACGTATCGTCAACCAGATGGGCAGTGTGAAGACAAAGAAGCTGACATCCTGATCAAAGATGGGATCGACAATATTGAAGTTGGTGTGATTAAAGTAGAGCAGCACCTCCTCCCAGTTGGCCGATGCCTGTAAACCCATCAGGAAGGCAAAGATACCCGCACCGATGAGCACAATCGTGGAGATTCGTGTCCCCAAGGCGTCAGCAAACTGCTCAAAGGTCGTGTCCCGCTGTGGTGTTGAGGTGGCAGTGCGCATCAGCCTGTTGGCGATAAAGACGTTGACTGCGATAAAGAGCCAGACAAAGATGGCCCCACCCAGAAATAGGCTGAACGATGCAAAGATGCGTGTCCAGAAAACCGACGATAGATCGAGGCTACCATACCAGAGCCAATCGGTATAGTAGCTCAGACTGCGGTTAAAGGAGATCAGAATCAGAAAGGGCAGTGCAAATAGGATAAATCGGCGCGGGTTGATCTCCGGCACCTCCCCATTGCCCCCACCGCCGGGGAAGCCACCGCCACCACCGCCACGACCGCCGTCCCCACGACCACCATCGCCGCCATCACGGTTGCGCTCCGAGCGTTGCCACTCGCCATCATCATGCGCCTTTTGTAAATTTTCCTCAATCGACCGAATCAAATCGTCAAATGGGTCCTTGTTGTTGCTCATTCGTTGTTCCTCGATAATTGTGATTATGTGATACTACAACGGATTTGGGCTTGGAACGGATTTCTGTGGCATGGGCATCCCTGCCCGTTGCTAATTGATGCGCCCCTCGCTCAATCCATTGTCAGCTATTTCATATTTAGATAAACTTGCCCTATTCTACCATTGAGTCTTCATATTAGGCGAACTTATTGGCTTGCTTGCGTCAGAATAAAATTATCAGGCTGATGTGATATAATGAATGGAAGGGTAAACGTTGCAATCTGCAACCTGCCCCTTGCAACTTTTGCAAAAGGAGTGAAACGAATGTCAGAGTATCGTCAAGACCCAGAACGACCCGACCCGATTCCAGAACGGGTAGGGCTGGGCATCTTTACAGATCGCGAGGATGAACTGGATTGGCTGATGACTTGGGCCGAGTCCGTTGCACAGAATTTTGGGTATAGCCAAGGACTGGTTTCCCATCGGCGTTATGGCAAGACGGCCATCATGGAGCGTTTCTACAATCGCCTCTTTTGGGAACGTATCGATGTGATGCCGTTTTACTTTGAAATCCATGAGGGGATTCGCCAAATCTGGATAAAAGAACTGGCTGAACTTTATCTCCATTCATTTTTGCAGCAGTTTTTGGCTTATCATACACAAAACCCACTCTTGGCCTTTTCACAAAGAATGTCGTTTGAACACATGTATACCATCGCTGAAGAGCAAAATGAGCCTGTGGTTATGGCATGGATTGACTGGTGGGAAAATGACAATCGAGTGAGTGATATCATAAAGATTAACAGGGTGCTACAGGACTTACCGCGTAACTTTGCGGTTGAAAGGGGATTGAATGTCGTCGTGATGTTTGACGAATTCCAGCGGCTCAACCAAGTTCTCTATTATGATGAAGCCTGTACTCGCCATTGCGCAAACTATACCGATGCCTACTCAACGGCAGCAGAGTCTTCAAAAGCACCGATGTTGGTTGCGGGTTCACAGGTTACGGCGTTGACCAAAGAGGCATTAACAGGGGCGATGTTGGGGCGTGTCATGCTGCGACATATCAAACGGCTTCCCATTGCTGGTGCAGCGGAACTGGCATTCAAATTGTCCGAACGCTTTAAAGTGTCGATGACACTTGATTTAGCCTATCTCATCAGCCGTTTGGTTGACGGACATCCCTATTACATCCGGTGTCTCTTTAATAGCTTCTATCCAGGACGAGATCTCACAAGCGAACAAGGTGTACGCAAAACGTTAACCTTTGAGGTGGAGAATATAGAAGGGCAAATCCATCAATTCTGGATGTATCATTTTGGCAAGCATATGAAACTCTTGAAGCTGCCTCATGCGCGTAAGATGATCGTCTATCTGATCCAAGCGGGTGAGGATGGTGCGCATGTCGGGCAGGTGGTGGAGGACTTGCAATTGCCGATGTCTGTCGAAGAAACCAACGATCTTCTCCAACAGTTGATTTGGTGCGATCTGGTGATCGAAGTGGATGATCAGTCCTATCGCGGTGTATCGGATTCGATCTTGGCATGGATGCTGCGGATCAAGTATGGCTGGGAGATTGAACGGGTCAGACGCAAAGAGGCGATTGCGAAGATGGACGCAACCCTGGCTGAGGAGACAATCGCTGCGTTGCAAGAGATGTTGGGTAAAATGCAAGGGGAACTCAACTATTGGGTAGGTCACGTGGCAGAGGCATTTATCAAAAAGCTGATGGCGCATCACTTCAAAGACCAATTGATTGATGGTGCAGACCATTTCAACCGCCCCGGCGACCTGCGCTTACCCCGTATCTTCCGCCTCTATGACACCACTGTCAAACCCGAAGGCGCACCCAAATCGTTCCAAGTTGATCTCTACGCAATCCCCTCAGACGAAAACGCCGCACCTTGGATTGTAGAGGTGAAGAACTGGCAAGACCCCGTAAGCAAGCCAGCAGTCGTACATTTCTGGGAAGCCGCCCAGCATTTGGCCGATGATAAAGGACATGAAGAGGTTGTCTGCTGGTTTCATGCGCGTGGTGGATTTACTGGACCTGCGCGGACGTTTATGCAGGAGAAGGGGATGCTCTTTACGGATCAGGATGGATTGACGAAGATATTGCGCCATTTTGAGGTGATTGAGCGGTGGCGGGATGTCGATGGGTGAGATATAGCCACCGATTGTAAATCGGCATCTATCACAGGAAACAGGCTGGAAGCCCTGTTGAAATGTGGATATCAAACATCCTTGTGCTTGATGGCTTTACAATTCCTGTTGATGCTATTTTTAATCGATAGGTGAAGAATGAGGCGTTGCGGTCGTTTTTGGGTTGATGGGAATTGTATCGACAATGAGTCTAGCATACAATATGATTGTTATATAAAAATTTGATGTTCGTCACTCTGTTATATTTCTAGCTGAAATTGAAGAGCCTTGATAATTTTTCGACGAAGACTATGATCCTTTAATTCGCCAATGCTGTTTTTCAATCGGCTTTTGTCTAAAGTACGAACTTGGTAGCATAACGCAATAGAATCAACCTTAAGGCCACTTTTATCAGAAGGTAGCAAAACCTCATTCGGATAGATTGTTCTTGCAGATGACTTTCGCGATGTAATTGGGATAACGTTGACAACAGGAATTAGCTGGTTAATACGTTCTCGGCTGACGACAAGCACAGGACGACGTCCCCCTTGCTCTGATCCTTCTATTGGGTCCAATGACGCGATGAAAATATGCCATTGATAAGTCATTTTTCTAACTCCCACCATTCAGCGTCGGCATAAGCAAAGTCTGTCATGACCTCTTGTACATCAGCCAAAAAAAGCGAATCGGTTGCAGCCCGCTCCATCAAGACCAACTGCGCTTGTTCATCAGTTTGGGCAAGTTGTGTCGAGTTAGTATCGGCAAAATAATCGTCAAACAGGCTAAACAGTTGTGTGGAGAGCCAGTGTTCAAGCAATATTTGTACAACAGCATTGAGTCTCTCCTTTGACACATTCCGTTCATGAAGCTCATCCACCAAAGGCTCCGGCAAATCAATTGTGATTGTTGTCATCCTGACCTCCCTCTACTCTATTGCCGCATGCTTGGCAATCACGCCCTTCAATCTCATATACAACAAAATTTGTTTCTAACTCAATCAACTAGGGTAATATGACTCCATTCTATCATTGACCAGAATATTGGGCGAACTTATCGGTCCGTATGTATACCACTCTTACAACTCGTCGCCTAAATCATCTCCCCCACGTTCACCCACGCTTGCTGTTGTTCTATCTCTATCATTATTCTAGCGCATCTCGTTCTGGACTTTGCACAACCATTCTTGTGTCCGTTGAGTACTAGGGTGTTCAGCACCTAGCACTCCTTGCTTAATTGTCAATGCCTCTTGCAAGTAAGGCAGTGCCTCATTATACTGTTCTCTTTCATACAAAAACACCCCGATATTGTTAAGCCCTGTGGCTGTATTGGGATGGTTGTCACCTAATACTTCTTTCCATATCGACAATGCCTTTTTATAATATTTGAGTCCAGCCTCATAGTCACCCATCGCTTCCAATACAGCACCCAGATTGTTAAAACTTGTTGCTGTACTCGGATGGTTCTCCCCAAATATGGCACAAAATATATCTACTGCTTTTTCAAAATAGGGTAGAGCTTGCTCATATCTCTTTGTCTCATAAAACAAGAATCCCAAGGTTGTCAGGCTTGTTGCCGTGTCTGGGTGTTTTTCGCCGAATACTTCTTGCCAGATGGATAATGCTCGCTCATAATGGGACTGTGCTTTTCCATGCTCTTTCAATAATTGTAAGATACCACCAAGATTGTTGAGGCTGAGTGCGGTATCGGGATGGTTGTCGCCCAGCACCTCAAGGCGGATAGCCAAAGCCTGCTCGTAGTAGAGGTGCGCCGCCTCGAAGTCTCCCATTGAATCCAGAAGTGTGCCAAGATTGTTGAGGCTTCGTGCGGTATGGGGATGGTTGTCGCCCAGCACCTCAAGGCGGATAGCCAAAGCCTGCTCGTAGTAGGGGCGCGCCGCCTCGTAATCGCCAGTCATCTTGAGATGATAACCAAGATTGTTGCACAACCGGGCAGCCCGTTCATCTTGTCGCTCTTTAGCATAGTCGGTAACATATCGCAGATGAGGTTGCCATACGAGCAGTGGTCCCGGAATACCCGCATTGTTGATTCGTGCCGCCTCATTGTCAACGAATTGTTCCACTTCGTTTTGTGCAACATCGTCTAGCGCCAACATCTGCACAAAATGTAAGACCAATCTATGGATTGTCAATGCGCCCTCTGCATTTTGCTCTACCAGCCCTAATTCAAGCAATCGTTGAATTGCATCATCCAATAAGCGTTCAGGCGGGGCATCTGGTAATTCAGGTGGTGATCCTGTAGGCAATTTCTGTTTACGGCTAAAGAATGACGCAAGTGTCGAGAATATACCGGGGCCAGTAAGTGGTTCTGCATCCTCCACATAGGACGCAGTGGCATCTATGGTCCCCGCCAACAAATCCCTCGGTATCGGCTCACCCGGCGCAAAACAGGCCACCCGCGCCAACACCGCCCGCGCCACAGCATCAACCTCATCCGTTGGGTCCAGTTTGTCGCTACTCACGGCAAAGGTGCGCGCAATGTGCAGGTCATGTTCGGTTGGTGTATACTCGCCTGTCTGCATGGATGGGTGGTCCAGTGGCACAGTGGTCAACTCGCGCAGATAGTCGACCAGCGGCATGTGCTTGTAACGGCGCAGGTAGCTCCCCGCCATGTGGATGGCAAGTGGCAGATCACCAAGGGCATCAGCGATAGCATCAAGCGGTCCACCCGGCTCGTAAGGGTTTGAACCATCAAACCCACCTGCCAAATCAGGCCGAAACTTCAACAACAGTGCAATACTCTCCGCACGGGGCAAAGTCTTCAACGCCACCGTCTGCACCCCAAACGCGGCATCCCATTCATGGCGACGGCTTGTCACCAACACACGACAGCCGCCAGTCGGTGGATGCCAACGGTTCAGCACCTCTGGCTCTTCGCAGTTGTCAAAGATGAGCAGATGGGGCAAGGGACTCTGCCATGCACTTAGAGTATATTGCACTTGGACATTCAACTCCTGCGAGGCAAAGTCCATTCCAGTGGGGCGGCTCATCCATGCGGGGTCAAGCGCGGCCATCTGCTGTCCGCACAACGCCACCTCAGCGTTGACCGAGGCAGGGTCGGCCATGTTGAGCCAGTAGACGCCACCCGCAAAGTAGTGACCATAGCGGTGGGCAAAGGCAGCGGCCAGTTGTGTTTTGCCAATCCCACCCAATCCTGTTGTCGCCGCAATCTGCCCAATAGCAGTGCTGCCACCACCTTTGAGATGCGCGGCAAGTGTACGCAGTTCCTCTGTGCGCCCGACAAAGTGTGGGTTGGAGCGATAGGCGATGCGTGATGGCGTGGGCATTGACTGTACGGGTGGGATGTCATCGAGTGGCATTTGGCCGAGTAGAGTATGGGCGTCCTCTAGGCGCGTAGAGTCGATGGTATGAGGGGAAGTACCAACGTATATATTTTGTGTATTGTTGTTGCCCGCAATCACCCCGATACTTCGGTCGATATTGCCCACATTGATTGGTTGATTTTGTTGATTATTCATGGTTGTGGATTTGCTCTGTCAGCAAAAGGATATTGTATCTGTCTTAATCAGCCCCCATAACTGGTAATAGAGGCTCAGGCAAATTATCCATCTTTAAGGATGGCGTTGTTATCTCATCTTCATCATCTTGATACTCAGCGTCAAGTTGCGCCCAGAATTCATCGTGCGGGATACGACCTGCCTGTTCAATTTCATCTCGCGCCTCTTGTAAGATTTGTAAAAATTTTGGTGGTGAGTGCCGGGGGCAGCTTACCACAAAGCGTGGAGCCGACAGGTGAAGCCTATCCAAGAGCGG
>JBCCFC010000151.1:0-15596 GCA_039029935.1 Chloroflexota bacterium | reverse complement strand
CGAGACCATGCCAATCAGTAGCTGGATGAAAGCCGCCCCCAACGAGTATGGATTCTACTCAAATGTTAATCCAGAAGTGGACCACCCACGCTGGTCACAGGCTACCGAGCGCCGCATTGGTGAGTTTGGCCGTCGCCCAACCTTTATGTTTAATGGCTATGCGGACGAGGTTGCGTATCTCTATGATGGTATGGACTTGGAGGCGAATTTCTAAATTTCCCTCTTCCAGGAAGGGATTTACGATACTTGGTTGGTTAGATATCTTAATCGCCTTCCCGGAAGAACATCATCCTAAATAAATATCTACAAAGGAAGCACGAAAATGACGAACATACAAAAATATCTCAATAAAAATTGGTTCTGGCTCGCCGTCAACCTTGCCGCCTTCACGCCCTTGTTACTGTTAATTTGGCGGTTCCTGAATAACGATCTCGGCGTCAACCCCATTGATAGCGTCACTGACAACACGGGCAAAGTCGCCATTATTATGCTGATGCTATCGCTTGCCTGTACACCGCTCAACTTTATGTTTGGCTGGCGCAAAGTGATGACCGTGCGTAAATCATTGGGACTCCATGCGTTTATGTATGCTGGGCTACACTTTTTGACCTTTATCGGCTTAGACTTTGGCTTTAATTGGGATTTAATCATCAATGATGCACTCTTCAACAAACCTTATGCGTTAGCTGGTTTTGGTGCATTCCTAATCCTGTTGCCATTGGCACTGACCTCCACACGCTACTGGATGAAGCGATTGGGACGCAACTGGAAACGACTCCATCAAGCGGTTTACGTCTCAGGCATCCTCGCCGTGTTGCATTTCATCTGGCTGGTCAAGTTCGATCTGACAGAACCGCTGATTTATGCTACAATCCTCACATTCTTGTTGCTGGCACGGGTCCCACCGATTCGGAAGTTTCTCCGTAATGCAACCAGCGGACTACGTAGCTCTGGCAAGAAGAGTAAACGTCCAGCCAAGAAAGCTGTGGCTAGTAAAAAAGTTGCAGAAGCATAACAATCAAAGAAAGAAATATAAGCAGAGCAACCAAGTTTTTGAAAAACTTGGTTGCTCTGCTTATATTTCTTTCCCAATGACAAAACAGGCAATTCATGGTAGCATCATCTTTTAAGATATTTTCTAAAGACACTTTTTTGAACGACCGCTGGATGATCATTGGCGGTCTGACAGGCATCACCCTTCTTGCATGGGCATACACCATCTACATGGTGCAAAATATGGGTATCAATCTGGGCATTGGCATCTGCTCTGTCCTCCCTTATGACTGGCAACCAACCGATTTCGTGCTGGTGTTTGCCATGTGGACGGTCATGATGATTGCGATGATGGGGCCAGCAGTGGCCCCATTTCTGCTTCTCTTTGCCAAGATCAACCAGCAAAAATTAAATCAACCAACAAAAGCCAACTCCTTTGTCCCCACCAGTTTTTTCTTCATTGGCTACTTAGCCGTCTGGACAGTTTATAGTGCAGTTGCGACCTTTGCCCAATGGGGGTTGCATAGCTTTACCTTGATTTCGCCAGAAATGATCAGCACAAGCCCCTATCTTGGAGGGGTGCTACTCATCGGTGCAGGGCTATTCCAATGGTCGCCACTCAAATATGCCTGTTTGGACCATTGTCGATCACCGCTTGGCTTTCTACTCACGGAATGGAGAGATGGCAAGCGCGGCGCAATCATGATGGGCTTACATCATGGCTATGATTGCATGATCTGTTGTTGGCTGCTAATGGCACTACTCTTTGTCGCTGGCGTGATGAACCTACTGTGGATGGGTATCATCACCGCGCTGATTCTCATCGAAAAGCTTGTACCCGCAGGCGACAAACTGGGACGCATCGCTGGCATCGGCTTCATCGTTTGGGGCATATGGTTAATGGCGACAGGAACCACATATGTATAGCGTTGAGTGAACCATACATTTCAGAATGACTCGATACTTGAGCGTACTCTAATTAACAATCCACCAATCCACCAATTCAACAATTCACCAATTAATTATTCATCAGGAGCAAACATGAACCAAGAACTAATCAAATACGCCGCCAAAATTCTCGAACGCGCTGACCGCGTTGTCTGTCTCACCGGTGCAGGTGTCAGCGCAGAGTCAGGCATTTCCACCTTTCGTGACCCAGAGACGGGGTTATGGACAAAGTTCAATCTGGAAGAATTGGCCTCACAGGAAGGATTTCGCAGCGACCCTGGCAAGGTGTGGCGGTGGTATGCGGCACGTGTTGGTGACATGGGCAAGGCACAGCCAAATCCGGGGCATGTTGCAATTGCCGAAATTGCTCAACGTACAGAGGACTTCACAATGGTGACACAGAATGTGGATAATCTGCATGAGCGAGGCGGCTGCGAGTCGGTGATTCATCTGCATGGCACAATTGGGAAGTTCCGCTGTAATGAATGTACACGTGACTATGACGTGAGTGATGATGAGTTGACTGCTGACCAGCCGCCACACTGTCCCCATTGTAATGGGTTGGTGCGTGCCGATGTGGTGTGGTTTGGTGAAGCCATGCCGCGCTTGCAAATGGATCGAGCGTGGAAAGCATCTGAAAATTGCCAAGTGATGTTGGTGGTGGGTACAAGCGGGATTGTCTATCCCGCCGCCTATTTACCCTTGTTGGCGAGCGAAAATGGGGCTACGATCATTGATATCAACCCTGATTATGGCGAAATATCGCGCATGGCTGATGTACATATACCTGCACCGAGTGGTGAGGCTTTGCCTGCCATTGTGGCAGCGATGGGCTAGCATCCTTTCTCATATTTCTGGGTGCATTAAACGCAGGTCATGTTTCTACCCTAGACTGTAACAAAGTCTGGAATATACGTATCAAGTACCTCTTGGAAATTGTCGATATCTGCTTGTTCAAGACATACATTGGTCAGGTCATTAAAAATCTTGGACGAGTCAATTTGTTGTAATTGTCCTTCAATATCTGCGCGTTGTTTCGCTGAAGGCTGATAACGATGGTCGATTAAATTTAGAAGCGAAATGCGCATACCTTCATAGCGACCTTCTTTACGGCCCTCTTGTCTATTTTTAGTAAACATCTTCGCCATATGCGTAAAGATATTGACTTCACCTTCTCTTCGTGGATAATCACGAATAAAGTCAGCTTCTGTATACATAGTTCCCATTACCTCCGCTATATAGTCCGAAATTCGCCCTAGATAGGTTGTTGTTTCCTCAAATAGGTCTGTCTCATTGAATATGTGATCAAAACTCTTCACAATACGCTCTTCATCGTCGGAAAACAATCCAAGAACTGGATGCCCTGTCACACGACAGACAATGAAACGCACTTTTTTCAACGGATCCAGATCGAGGTCATAGATTTCATCTTCTTTTACAACTGTCACAAACCCTTTTGCTCGAAAATTTTTGAGCAGGGATTGAGGGTAATGATGGGTGATGACATAGAGATTGACGTCTTCACGTTTCACTTCCCGATTTTTGCAGTAGTCACTCAAGTGCCCCAGAAATTCTTCATGGGCAGGAGCATTGAATGACTCACTGTATGATTTGAACGAGATAAGGTTATGCTGGTTTAGCTCGCCAAAAACTTCCCAATACTCTGGGGGAAGCGGGGCAAATCGTTGAGCCAGCGCCTCTTCTTCCTCTTTGCGCACGGCAATAATGTCCACTAATTGCTTCTTGCGCGAAACATCTACTTCCACTTCGGTGGTGTATGATAAACGCTCAAAGATAATTGCCAGAACCAGACCCAATAACCGATGCCAGTCAATGGGGTCCGATTTCGTTTTGTTGTTTGCCATAATGATTTTACTCTATTGTTATTGTCTTTGCCAAGTCAATTTCTGTCCAGAATACTTGCTCAAGCCTGTTATGGCTCACGAAATTCAAACACCTTCGTATTTGTCGTCAACGTTCCCTCAAATACATCTTGCCCTGCTTGGACCCGAAATGGCAGTGGATTTGTGCCTGATTGACGTTGCATCACCAGTTTGTAGTTGTTGGGTGTAATATACTCTGGCAGACGATAATGGAAAGTCACGCTGTGCTCTTTGCCCGGCAGCATTTTGAAATAGCCGGAAAAGAGAGCCAACCCTGATTCCCCCCGACTGCTGCTGACCGATTCATCTTCAACGCCTTGCCAACCCTCCAGCGTGCTGCCAACAGGGACATACAGACGGACATAGTTAAAATAACAGCGTCGCGCCATATCGTCATAGTCTGCGCCGTAGCGCGGGGTAATGTCGCACTCGTGGTTAGGGAGGTCAAGCGGGTGTTGATAATGAATTGTGGCTGTGGCAATCCCCACAGGCTGCTTACTGGATTCGCTTTGATTGAGCCAGCCCACCTGATATTCAAGACGACGCTTGACGACGGAATCAACTTTGTTAAAGCCCAAATTGGTGTCCACCAGCCCCACAAAGTCAATTTCAGGCTGAGGTTGGAGACCACCATCCCAGCCCAATGTTGCAAGCACGGCAGACACCTCTTGATCAGCCAACCAAATCTGGATGGAACGTTGATCCAATGAATCCAGTGCCGCTTGCACGGCTTTTTCATAGTCAACATCGCCACTCTGTAACCGCTCGATACCCGCATCGGCCAACGCCGGAATAAAGTCTTTGCGTTGCTCCCACCATCGCCAAAAGTCAACATTGTCTCTGGTTTCTTCCGTTTCCAGCGGTCTATTCCAAAATTCTTTCACTTGGTCAACAATATTGCTGCCCGTCAGCGGTTGGTCTGTCCCTTTGAGTGTCAGCGGCTCGATGGCTGTGATTAAATTTTCCACAGCATGAAGATCAATCGTGACAATGCCATCCACAACGACACCTGTGTCCTGCTGATAGAGAGAGCGGACCACCTGTGCCGTTGTCGGCAAATCGGGCGACCAGTTGGCATCCCGAAAAAGCATCAACTCAATGCCCATGTAATCACGCATCGGAATGGGTGCCCAAGGATACTCCCCCTCTTCACGCTGGATGTCATAGCTATCGTGAAAATCAAGCGAACTAAGCTGACCCGCATCTAAGACCACCTGACCCACTGCTGTCAGAAACCCGCCCGTCCCACGCAGTTCGTGGTTGTTTTGCATCAACAGCAAATAGGTCTTTGGACCATCAAACCCGACAGCACTGGGAACCCTTGGGGCGACTTCTAACATCGGTTCCATCAGTGGTAACAACGGTTTGGCTTGTGTCAGCAGACTGGCGAGGCGCGGGTGCAAGTGGTGAATGTTCCCTATTGAGTCAATCGCTTCCGTTGCAGTTGCCGCGTGACCCGCCATTGACTGAAACTCATGTGATGAGCTGGCAACGAGCGGAACAACTCGTGAGATGATATCCTTGAGCGAATCTTCTGGGGCTGAGGAATTGGATTCCTCCTGCCAAGCGGGGCCAATAACTGCAAGTCCTTCTGCTGTCAACGCGGTCATTGCCTGTGCAAAGGTTAATAATTGTGGCGATGCCTCTAATGTTTGCTCATACTCAGGACCAAACCACAAGGCATTCCGTTGCACCAAGGGCATAAATACCTTGGCCTCTTTGTCAATGCCGCTGAGCGCTTGTGATAAGCCAGCAAAGGTTTCTTGCAGTTGTGTCAGCGTCTGTGCATCTATCTCTTGCAGGTCCGGTATATCATCTGCAAAGGTAAGCAGAAATTGCGCATTTTGGTATGACTGCCAACCATAGTATCCCAGACGAACCCCTTTATAGCCAACCCAGAGCAGGAGCAGCAACAGGCATATCCCTACTGTTTGTCGCAGCCTGCGGAAGAATATTGACCAAAAAGGGGCACCAATCACTTTCTGCATCACGCTTTTTGGCGATGACAAAAGTGTCCAAACGCCCGCGGGGGCGATGGAAATTTCCACCTCTGGTTGTCGGGCTTGACCTAGCTTGGTGGATGGCTTTTTTTTCTGCTTTCCTGATGATTTTGCTGGGTCTTTTTTAGCCATAATACTCTATGTATGTTCGGTGTGTTCAATTTACATAAATGGCGATATTGTCGGGTACGCCCCTACAACATCTAAACTTGAACACCTCTATCTATGTAATGCTCACTCCTGCGCCTATTCTGGATTTGGTACATAACGCCATACGTGACCCATCCGTTTTAATTGAGATTTTGGAAAAATTTCTAGCTTTTCACCGAGGAAAACCGGACGTGTTGTTTTATTGGTATCAATCATTGTCAATAAATCTTGATCAATATCGGGAACATGTGGATAGATATCTTGAATCAGCCGTCGATACCAAGCAAATTGGTAGAGAGATTGGTTGACAATCACGGCATCGGGCGCACGATCTAAAAGTTCACCCGTTGCCCATGCTGCATACCAAAGCGCAAACGTCTGCCGATCCCCATTGCTGATGATGATACTACTGGGTTCGACCACATCAAGCACATTGTCTACATATGCTTCGGCCTGTGTATCCATATGCAGTGTTAATATTGGGTAGCGTACCCACATAATTGCTATACAGGCGCAGAGTATCACCAAACTGGTACTCCCGTGTATCAGAGGGTGTATTAGAGAGTGCATAGCCTGTTTGCGCTGATTTGCACGGCTAAATCGTTGGCGAATCATCTTTGTCAGCCAGTCCATCGCAACCCGAATCCCGACACTGGTTGGGACCAGCATAATCCACGTAACAGATAATAAATAAATATCGCTGTCGGATGTGTAATAGCTGATCGAATAAATGCTGACAGGAAAAATCCACAGGAGGATAAAGTTGCGTAAGTGTGGTTGGTGGGTATCCCATTGTGAAAGCCCTAACAGTGCCAAGCCCAGTCCAACTGGTGTGTATTGGGTGGTCAATGTATTGCCCCATGTAGTGACACGTTTGAACACATTTTCCGCGGGGATGCCAAAAAGATACCCCTGATAGGCATTACCACTCACCAGCCACCACAATCCTTCCCAGTTGTCCGCATATCCCCAGTTGACGGGTGATAGGTTGCCCTGCCATGACAGGCCACCAATGGAGACGCCTGTCACCCACGGGATGCGGATGAAAAAAAGCATACCCAAAATGCCACCGATGGCGATGGGTATCACGCTCTTTAGGAGATGTTCGACTATATTTTTTGCGTAGTCATCTTTGGCACAAAAATATCTATAATATAAGACAGCGGGCAGTAATAGCACAAAGGTAAGGTGGTTTGCAACACCCAATGCAATGATCGGAACCAGAATTGTTGGCTTGCCTTGGTGGTTAAAGAGTACCCAACCTAACAAGGATATCAGCAACGCGTGAAGCGCATAGACCTCTGTGATAATCGCTTGGCCCCATAGAAGAGGGCTGATTGCCCATGCAAGCCCGACAACCGCGCCCCAAATATTGGGCCATATACTGGGCCATCCACCAGACCAAGCAAGTGAACCCTCAAATGGACCTGTTGCTCCCTCTGACCCGCCAACGGATGTTTGTAACAATTTTGTCGCAACAGATGTGGTTACACCGACGCTTAATGCCGCACACACGCCACTGAAAAGATTTCCATACCATGCAATGGATGTGAGTACACTACTCGAACTCCAAAGCGGATGGATGAGTGCGACAAGACGAAACCATCCTTGTAACAAAAGGATATAGAGTGGATAACCTGGCGGGTGGGGAACCCCGTTTGTCATGGCAGCGGCGAGGAACTCTCCGCCATCCTGACCATGATGCGCCCAAGTTAGTCCTGGTGCGGCACTGATCAGGTATACATAAAAAGCGGCAAGAGCCGAGACGATGACAACGCCTATCTGTAAAGGCCATAATCGTTTACGCTGAATATTTTCTTGTGTCTCGGCTTGTCGTTCCATGATTATCTATCAGGCATCACTTAAAGTCGGGCAAACTTGTTGGTGGCATCCCAATGCTAACACCAACGGTCATGCCTTCTACATTATCTGCACTGGCAACGGCTAAGTTATCAATCACGCCACCTTCAGGGAAATCGGGTGAAATTCTGGCCTGAATTGTCGCGGTTGCAGATTCATTGGCAGGGACTATGGGCCAAGTGATCATAAAGACAACTTTGCCCTGCTCACTGGTCTCTTGGGTGAACTCACCATTGAATTGATTGTCACCTGTAATCTCACCAGCGATAAATTGAATCAAACTGTCTAATTCGTTGCGAATCGTCACATTGACGGCATCATGTTCGCTGGTATTGACTGCCGTAAATTGCATCTCAAATTGACGCCCCTGCCACACAAATTGCGGCACGGTTCGTATCTCTACATCTAGTGCTGCATCACCGGTTGGCGTCACAGTCTCATTTACAGTCTCATTTGCTGCCTCATCCTCTGCATTGTTGCTCGGATCGTCATTTTCATTTGCATTATCATCAGCAGCATTTGTCTCAGCAGTATTCGTTTCATCTGTCTGCGAGGTAGCATCCCCCTCAGCGCCATTTTGCTCCTGCTCATCCGTCTGTTCACCCTGTACAGTGCCATTCGCCGTTGGTGTAACTTCCGGTGTCGGCGAGGGTGTAAAAGTCAAGGTTGGCGTTGGTGTCGGTGGTGCTTGATAAAGTGGTATAAGCGTTTGCGATTGCTCAATGTTAAAGTTTGGGTTGACAGATTGTGAGCTGACCCACCCAGGTGTGTCCGTCCCCGATACACAACAGACATACCACCATGAACCATCCTCATTGCGAGAATGAATGTCAAATGTTTCACCCGAAGAAATTGAACCAATGATTTCGTTACTCGTGCTGGGACCTGATCGCACATTCAATACGGCTGCACTGACT
The DNA here is from genome assembly GCA_039029935.1 of Chloroflexota bacterium. Classification (GTDB taxonomy): domain Bacteria; phylum Chloroflexota; class Anaerolineae; order Caldilineales; family Caldilineaceae. The sequence continues at coordinate 6,845 of JBCCFC010000151.1, read as the reverse complement.
TCACCCTTCAACTCAGATGGCGGTAGCGGGGTTGGCGTTGGTGTATCTGTGGGGCCTCTCGTTGGTGTGTGTGTCGGTGTTGGTGTCGGTAGTAGCGAAGTGGCAACACTGGTTGGTGTCGCGGTTGGCAATGGCTGTGGTGTTGAAGTTGGCGTTGCGTCGGGGACCGTTTGATTCAAAGAGCGTGGTGATGGCGCTGCCCATGTCGGATGCTGTGTCAATAATGTCGTTACCAAAAAGAAGGCAGCAAAAATCCATATCCAGTGATTTTGTATAAACCACCTGGATAGATGATAAAGCGAAACGAATAGCGAAAAAATCTGTTTGATCATAACCTAAATCTAAAAAATCCTATCAAAAGCCCTGTACCCAGCGAAACAGAACGTGTCAACAGCAAGACAGGGCTGATGAGACCTAAACGCCATGAACGCTGAGTAAGTGTGCGCATGAATGGCAACTCTGTCAGAAAAAATAGAACAACAAGCATCAGCAGCACGATGGATAGTGCCATTGAAACGTTTAATTGCCAAATGGCACTCAATAAGATCATCGGTAGTAATACTAAACCAATCGCTGTGAGTGCAATTTGGAGTTTGAGCCTCTGCGGGGTATGGCTATCCTGAACCATTTTACTGGGATGCGCACGTAAGAGCAAGGCTTTCCAATAGCCAATCAAAAACTTTCGCCGTGCGTATGCCCCAATGGTCTGATTGTGAAAATGGACTACTTGCGCATCTGGGACAAACACCATTGGGTGTCCTTGTGCAGCAAGACGAAAGCTAAACTCTTGATCCTCTACACTGGCTGTGGGGTATGCTGTGCTAAAGCCATCGTTTTCAAGAAAAACCGTCCGCCGATAAGCCGCCGCATAGGTGTCAATAAAATCAATGGTTTCCAGTTGATGCATCCGTTGGTAGCGGTCTTCATATTCGGTTTGGACAAATTGAGCGACTAATTCGCGCTGCTCTGTTAAATACGTTCCTTTTGCGCCAACGATACGTCCATCATGCAATGGCTTTGCTAGACACTCAATCCAATGCGGACAGGGCGCACAATCGGCATCAGTAAAGAGCAATATTTCTGTCTTGGCGATTCGCGCGCCATAATTGCGTGCAGCCGCTGGCCCGGCATTGGCCTGCCAACATAATTTTGTGTGTATTTTAGGATGGTCAGCGAGCCAATCCTCAACAACAGCAGCCGTGTTGTCCGTAGAGCCATCGTCAACCACAATCACTTCGTACAATTCGTTGTCAACCGTTTGGGTTGCCAATGCATCTAAACATCGTCGGATGATGCGCTCACCGTTAAAGACAGGAATTATGACAGAATATTGCACGCGTTTAATTCACCAACCCGACAAACTCTGCAACAACAAACAAGCGGTGGGTTGTTGTAAACTCAGGCCAGCCAGTCATCATGGTCAATGTGCTGGTGACTATACCGTCGTCACTGGTGCCCCCTGTTTGAGCCGTATCAGACGAATCAACGTCAGTTCCACTATGGACTTGGCTATAGCGACTCACCAACAGTTCCTCTTCTTCTGTCGTTCCTGTCAGCGGAATAGGTTCGGAAACCTCGGTCACACGATACACAAAGGTCAACCCTTCACCGTCGGTGACCAATAGATCATGCCCAATAACCACATCACCAAGCGAAACTACCGCAAAAACGGCCCCACCGACCGCTTGATGCCCAGATAAGATCAAATTCCCCTGACCACCAGCACCGACACTGTTGACATGCCAGCCTATATCCTGCGCTGGAACGACCCATTTAGTGGTGCGCGCGCCGTTGTTATCAACCGCTACCCACCCCATTTCAACAATGTTTGCATCAAAGTCAATGGCAGGGATCTGTAGACGGCTTGGAGCCAATGCCTGCTCTCTTGGTAACGGGTCGATTTCAATGATGTTTTCAACCCAGCGAGGGATAGGCGTGGGTGTTGGGTCCTCTATCACTTCGGTTGATGTGCTGGGACTTTGGCACGCAACCAGAGTCATAGCCATAAGGAGTAGACAAATCAACCTGATTTTATATTGATACCGTTGATAATTTACCTGAATCAACAAATTCCCCCTTTGGTCAGTAAGTCAGTATTCAGTAGGCCAATAGTCGGTCAATCAGTAATCGGTAAATCAGTATTCAGTAGGTCAGTAATCAGTAAATCAGTAAAAAACTGAACACTGAATTACCGGCCCAGCGAATATCGACCTACCAGCCTACCGAATACCGACCTACCGAATACCGACCTACCGACCCGCCGAATACCGACCTACTGCCCTACCGAACACTAGCACATACTAACAATTAATTTAATATTCATTGTCACCAATCCTCATAACCATGTTATAATTCAAGCTGTAAAAATCGTCAAGGCTCGTTGGTCCTGATAAGACTAAACACGATAAATATGAACGGGAACAAAAGGAAAAGGAGTAGTTATGTCAAATCAAATCTATGCCTTATTGGTCGGCATCGACCGCTATGCAAACCCACGCCAAGCACCACATTTGCGTGGTTGTGTGGCCGATGTAGAAGGTAATTATAACTGGCTTGTCACCAAGATGGGTATACCGCCAGAAAATATTCGTCTTCTGACAGCGACAATGGACCAGCGGGAACCGCCTGACCGTCTTGCAACCAGAGCCAATATTATTCAAGGATGGCGTGAACATCTTGCGCAAGCGGACGAAGGTGACCAAGTTTTCTTTAACTATAGTGGTCATGGTGCCCAAGCGCGTAGTTTTGATCCCAAAGAGCTGGATGGGTACGATGAAACGCTTGTTGCGCACGATAGCCGTGCCTCGGACGCTAACGGCAACCCAATCTATGATATTCTCGATAAAGAACTCGCCCAACTCATCCGTGAGGTGGAGGAGCGCGACGTACAGGTCACGGTCTTTATGGATTGTTGCCACTCTGGTGGTGGTACACGTATGACCAATGATGGTGACGAAGATGCTCCCCGCTCTCGCCAATGTGCGGCGGATGAGCGCGAACGACCACTAGATACGCTGATCGCAGGCTTTGATCTCACCGAGTTTCATGCCATTCTCGAAAAAAATGAAGAATCTGGCGCAAGCACACGTTCTGTTGGCGATTCGACCGCAGGCTGGGTTGCGTTGGGCAATCATGTGCTGTTGGCTGGATGTCGCGACGAAGAACTTGCCAATGAATACCGCTCACCAGAGACGGGGCAATGGCAGGGCGCAACCACCTACTTCTTCCACAAAGCGATGGCGCACTATCGACCAGGAATGACTTGGGCGGAGGTCCACGATTTTATCGAAACCCATGTCCATCAAATCTATCCGACGCAGACACCACAGATTGAAGGTCCAGGAAATTTAGAAATTTTTGGTGGGTTGGCAAAAGATATCAACAGCTATTTGCTGGTCACAGAAACCGAGGGCAATTATGTCAAAATCAATGGCGGTGTTGCCATTGGTCTGAGCAAGGGCGCACAGGTTGCAATTTTTGCACCAGGGAGCGATATGTCAGGCGAACCGCTTGCCAACGCCACCATTGACGAATTGAAAGCCGACTTTGCATGGGGCAAGTTAGATCGCACCGCTGAGATTGCGCAGGCCAGCCGTGTCAAGATTGTGGCCTACGGTTTTAATGCCGTGAGCCATATTGTCCAAATTGACGACGAAATGGTGAGCAACGCGGTGGCAAATGTTGCCGATGGCAGTCCATCTCCTTTCTTAGAGGTTGTGACTGTCGCCAATACCTCTGCCACACCGGAGTTTGTTGTCAACTCTGACTCTGGTGAGTATGTTATCAGTGATGCATCTGGTGTGCAGATTGTTGATGAAACACCTCCTGTTTCCGAAGAAGGGGCTGCAACCGTTGCCGGTGCATTGGAGCATTTGGCCGTCTATCGCAATACAAAGATGCTGCGCAACCCAACACCAGACTCTGCATTGCGTGGTGCCATTACCATCAGCGAACCTGTTTTGGGGCATATGGGACGTGGCTCCAACATTGTTGAAGAAGGCCCAGTGCGGCGTTTTGGCAATGAATATATCGTCGATTCCGAAGACACAATTGTCTTTACCGTGCGCAACAATTCTACCCAAACCCTCTATGTTGCCGTTCTTTATCTCGACGCCAACTTTGGCATTTCGCGTTACTTCCCAGAGCGTAATCGCTATGAAACAATGCCGCCAGGGCAAGAGATTTCGTTTGATGTTGAATTGTTTTTAGACAACCCTCGACTACCTAGAGCGACTGAGTCCTTCAAAGTTTTTGCGACCACAGAGACAACTTCTTTTGATGTACTACAGATGCCCGAGCTAAATAAGGGCGATTTGCGCGAAGGTCCCGAATCACGCAATGTCACTGTGCTGGGTGAACTGCTCAACGGCGCACGGCATCATGGGACACGTCCTGCCCGTCGTCCACGTCGCGATGATACCGATGATACGTGGACCACAGAGCAGATTGATATTACCATTCTGGGCGATAACAAAGTTCATGCGTTACCAGAAGGTCAAACGACGGTTGCACTGGAGGCAGACTCTGACATGAGCATTGAGAAACCTAGTGGTTTTGGTGGCTCATTGTCCATCAGCAGCATGGAGCAATCCACACGGAGCGTCGGCGGCAGTCATATACCACTACCGCCAGGGTTTAGCAATTCGGCCATGGCGGATACATTCCGCCCGCTGGGTTTGGGCGAAAGTACACGCTCTGTGGGACAAACACCGATGATTATGAATATTGATGCCAATCAATCACAGTTGGACTCCATTACGGATGAAAATCCATTAAAGCTGTCGATGGATTTGGCGGCTGAGGAAAATCTAGTCGGTGTATTGCCCATTGCCTACGACGGTACATTTTACCACGTGGTTGGTGCGGGTGCTGTGGCGGACGAAGATGAAAATGGCAAACGAGTTGTCTCCATTGATATCAACCAGTTGCCTGCAGATACAGGTGGTAGCTCGCCCGCAGATGATCCGGCAGGCACACGAGGCATTATCCGTACCGCACGCTTATATTTCTACAAGGTATTTCTTCATGAATTGCCAAAGGACACAGGTGTGCGCAAAGCGGAGATTGATGAAAATGGGGACGTTGTCTATAGCCCTGTAACACCAGAAGAGATTCAACAAGCCAATCAGATTGCGCTCTTTATTCATGGCTTTACAAGCTATACCAAAGAGTGGATCAAGGATGTTTGGCCCATTATTACAGACCTAAGTGATTATGACTTATGTCTGGCCTATGACTATGAAACATTTGCTACAGGCATTCGCAAAAATGGTGAGACATTGGCAAACACATTAAAAACTCTTGGCTTTGGTGAGAACAGCACACTATCGCTTGACATTTATGCGCACAGCATGGGGACACAGGTCAGTCGAGCGTTGGTGGAATTGTTTGATGGAGATGCCTATGTCAATCGTGTCTTTATGGGTGGCCCACCAAATGGTGGCTCGGTCCTTGCAAAAGCAGGCCGTTTCTTGCCTTGGCTGGCGACGGTTGCTGCAAACTTTGCCGAAGCAATTCCGGCTGAAGTTGTTGTCGCCATGATCATCGACAACTTGTCCAAACATGGTTCAGGTTTGATGGACCTTGCTCCGGACTCCGCGTTCTATCAGGAAATCAACGATGAATCCAGACCTCTGAAATCTGTTCCCTACTATATTCAGATTGGCAACAATACCGAGAAGACAGTTGCCGACTGGCGGGTTTTGTCTAAGGCATTCTTCGGTACACTTGATGTTGGCCTGGATCGTTTCTTTGACGATGAAAATGACGTGGCTGTTGCCATCCATAGTGCCAAGGATGTCTATGGCGGTCGATGGCCCAATTTGACGATTGAGGAGCTATCCGTCAATCACTTCCGCTATTTCTTCTCGGATGAAGGTAAGGCGATTTTGGAGAAATGGCTAGCGGCGTAGAGATGTAAGGGTGTGATGGTGTACGGGTGTAGCGGTGTCTGGGTGATTGTATGTATCATCACACCATCACACCATCACACCCCCATACTTTGCCAACATTCAATGATGCATGTATAATAATTCTTGGGAGGGGATGTGCCCCGGTGGGTGCCCTAGTCTTCAAAATTAGTGGCAGGTGGCGCAGAGTCAGCTGCGGTGGGTTCGACTCCCACGCCTTCCCGCTTTTGTTTTTCAACGCGTCCTTACATCAAGCTAACATTTCTGTGTCAACTATAACAGTCATACGTTTCTACAGCCATGCGTTTATATTGACACATACATCAAATACAACAAACACATGGAAATTACACTTTTTCAAGAAGACGAAACACTTCGGTTTGAGCGCATTGTTTTTTACCCGTATCCTGATCTCAGGCGAATTTGGGCGCGGTTATGGCTGACGGCTGTGCAGGATACGGAGCCAAATGTTGAGATTCGTGTCCTCAATCCCGATGGTACAGAAAATAACAGCGTTTTTTTGATGTCGCGTACCGAGCAACGCATGGAAACAACGGTACATTTGCGCGATCCACAGCCGGGCGCAACCTATCTGATCGTTACTGAATTGACCCTTGGATCGTCAGACCCTTTAGAGTTGATTGATACACAAGAATTTGAAATGATATTGGAGTTTCGGAATCCAGAGAATGGAGAGCCAGGGTTTGGCATTGGGGTTGATTGGGACCAGCTAAAACGAGAGACTTAACGATAGGCGGTGTGAATGGCAAAAATTTTGGTTGTAGATGATGATCGAATGATTCTCCAACTGATTACCTATAATCTGGAAAGCGATGGACATCGTGTGATTCAAGCTCGTGATGGTGAGCGTGGCTTTCAGTGTTTTCTGGAGCACTACCCCGATTTGGTATTGCTGGATGTGATGATGCCCATTAT
>JBCCFC010000150.1:0-15641 GCA_039029935.1 Chloroflexota bacterium | reverse complement strand
GTAAGGACCCCCCGGAAGCGACGGGGCAGCTGCCTGGCAGCTGGACAGCAGCTAGGCAGGAGGAGGGTCCCTCGTAGCCGCCCAACAATACAGACAGCAGTAGTAAGCCTCGTTTGGTATGGCAAATCCATTGGTCCAATCTGCCCCACCCTGATACTAACTCGAACAAACAACGCGTAATTTGAGAGAAAAGGCATAGAGAAAAGGCATAGAAAAGATGAATTTGCACACAAATGATGCACAAGCCAAAAAGACAGATTCTACCAAACAGGGCACACCCTGTTTCAAAGATCAACCCCATGCACATACACGTCTTGCGCGGCTTCATCATTTCCACAGCCAGATGACCCTTGCTGCGCGCTATCCAAGTGCGTGGCACGCCATCCAATCCATCTGGTCACGGGTTAAAGCAACATTTGTCATGCCTATCTATTGGCAACAACGTGTCAACCGCGTTGCGCGCACCGCTATTGGTGGCATTGCGGGTGCATCGTTACTCTGCTCGTCCTTGCTTCCGGCTGCACCCAGCTTGCAAGCGGCCACCATCTCTGTCAACACCAACACCATTGGCGGACCAGGCTGTGACTTGGTGGAGGCCATTGACGCGGCCAACAATGACAGCACAGGTGGTGGTGCAGATTGTGTACAGGGGTCAGGCGATGACACCATCATCTTTGACACCAGCCCAGATACGATCCAACTCATCACCACAAACAACACAACCAGTGGCAACAATGGCCTGCCCGTCATCACCAGCAACATCACCATCAACGGTGGTAGCGGCATCACGATTACACGCAACAGCGCGGCGCAATTTCGCATCATGTATGTCAATGGCGGCGATATCACCCTTGACAACGTGACCATCCACAATGGGTCTCTGACAGGAACAGGCAACCCTAGCGGCAATGGTGCTGGCATCATGGGCAATAACAATGCCGTTATCAACTTGACCAATAGCCGTATTATCTCCAACGCATCCACCCAAAACAGAGGCGGCGGGCTATATACACGGGGAAGCAGCGATGTCACCCTGACAAACAGCGAAGTTCGAGAGAACTATGCCAGGCAACATGGTGGGGGACTTCAGGTACGCTATACGAGTACACTAAACTTGATAAGCAGTCGTATTGTGTCAAACACAGGTCAGAACAATGGCGGTGGTGGCATCTTTGCTCGACAGTCAATGGTCAACATCACAGATACCCTTGTGTCCGAAAACTACTCATCTGTACGGGGCGGTGGCATTTATGTTCAAAACAGCAGTGCCGTGACCATCACCAACAGCGATATCTCAACAAACACCTCCAAGGAGCATGGCGGTGGCATAATGACAAGATTCAATGGAGATACGTTGGTCCGTGTCGTTGACAGTGTTGTGCGTAATAATTATGCGAATGGGCAGGGCGGTGGGATTAGTGGAGATGACCACAGCCCTGTTTACATCAACGGTAGCCGTTTTATCTCCAACACAGCGAAAACACAGGGGGGTGGGATTCATGTCGTTGACTACAGTCCTGTCACTATCACAAACAGTTACATCATCTCCAACTCTGCAAATGATCCTGGCGGCGGGCTTCACGCATATAAATATAGCACAGCCACGGTGGCGAGTACCGTTGTTGCGTTCAATAGGTCAGAGACAAGCGATGGCGGTGGGCTTTATAAACGAAGCGACACGCTGACTGTCAGTGATAGCCAAATATATGGCAACTATTCGAAAGTTGGAGGTGGTGGTCTCATTTCGAGAGGTAGCAATACCACCATCACAAATAGTAGTATTCACGAAAACTACTCAGATTCACACGGTGGCGGCATCTTTGCTCGCAGCGGTGGTAGCGTCGTGATCAACAACAGCGATATCATCTCCAACATCGCTAAAAATGAGGGAGGTGGTTTCCATTCGGAGTCAGTATCTTTCATACTGACAGACACTGATGTGATTTCAAACACATCAGTGCTTGGGCAGGGGGGCGGCATTCTTATCAAAACAAACGCCCAGTTAACGGCAACAAACAGTACGATACGAATAAATAAAGCCAAAAGCCAGGGCGGAGGTTTATGGGTAAATTCATCAAATGCGAATATCATCAACAGTACGATTCAGTCCAATACGGTAACGAATGGTCGGGGTGGCGGCCTCTTTGCCAATAGCAGCAGTGTCATCACGCTGACTGGCAGCAGTTTTTTGGGCAATTCTGCAAGCAATGACGGCGGGGGCATTTACACCCAGAGCAGCCCTGTACGCGCCGAAGGCAGCACCATCGCGCAGAACATCTCCTACAACAGCGGTGGTGGCTTGGCGATGGTCAATACCAGTCTGTACATCACCAACAGCCGTATCCTGACCAACGCAGCGTCCAATCGAGGCGGTGCATTCTACTACAGCGGCAGTGGCAGTGGGCCGTTGACAATTGCCCAAAGTTGCATTGTATATAACTCTTACTACGCTGTCTACAACAATCACGCAGGTGTCACGATAGACGCACAGTCAAACTGGTGGGGCAGGTCGGATGGGGCGAGTGGTGTTCCGGGCGGGTATGGTGATGGCGTCAACAGCAATGTCGATACAGCCAACCATCTCACCGCCGCCATTTTGGGCTGTGCCACCTTGATCCCCGAAATCGCCATATCGGGCAACACTATCGACATCGCCCATAATGATACCACGCCATCCGCCGCTGATGATACCGACTTTGGTGATTTACTTGTGGGCAGCAGCACCCTCACCAAGACCTTTACAATAGCCAATCTCGGCTTTAATGACCTCGACCTGACCTTGCCGATTACGCTGAGTGGTGCTGGTGCTGCTCACTTTGGGGTGACAGCCGACCCCAATACAAATATTAGTGCGGGCGCATCGACCACGTTCCAAGTCGCCTTTACGCCTACTGTCCTTGGCACACACAACGCCACACTGGAAGTTGCCAACAGCGACAGCGATGAAAACCCCTTTACGTTTGCGATTCAAGGCACGGGGACGCTGCCCGAAATTGCGCTTGGTGGCAATGGGCAAGCTATTGTTGATGGCAGCACCACGCCGACCACGACCAATGCCACCGACTTTGGTCTCTCGCCCATTAACACACCTGTCGTTAACACCTTCACCATCAGCAATGTCGGCACAAGTGCGCTTAATCTAACGCTCCCTATTGCGTTCAGTGGCCCCGGAGCCGCGCAATTTGCCGTGACAACTGACCCCAGCAGCACTGTCGCTGCGGGGGCGACGACCACGTTCCAAGTTACCTTTACGCCCACAGCACAGACGGTATACACCGCCACCCTGAGCATCACCAATGATGACGGTGACGAAAATCCCTTTGACTTTATCCTCAAAGGGGGTGGTACAGGGGCAGAAATCGGGCTATTTGGCAATGGGCAGAGCATTGTCGATGGCAGTACCACTGTCTCAACGGTCAACGCGACAGACTTTGGGGCCTCACGCATTGGCACACCTGTCACCAACACCTTTACCGTCAGCAACACAGGTGTAGGCCCACTCAACCTGATCCTGCCCTTCACCATCACGGGACCCAACGCCGCCGATTTTGTGGTGACGACCAACCCCAATAGCGCCATTGCCGCCAGCAGCAGTACCCCCTTTGATATCACCTTCACACCCTCAGCATTGGGTATCCACAGCGCAACCATTGAGCTTGCCAACGACGACCTCGATGAAGGCATCTATGATTTTGTGGTGCAAGGCACAGGCACCGACCCTGAAATTGATGTGAGGGGGAATGGACAGGCGATTGCCGATGGTAGCATGATACCAAGCACAGGCAATCACACAGATTTTGGCACTACGCTGATCGGTACACCTATTGTTAAAACATTCACCGTGAGCAATACAGGAACCTATCCATTGGCACTGACACTCCCCGTCGCGATCACTGGTGCATTTGCCAACAACTTTAGCGTAACCACAGCCCCGGCCAACACAGTCGCCACCAACACAGCGACCACGTTCCAAGTCACCTTTATCCCCACCATCCCTGGCAACCATACAGCCACGCTTGCGCTCACAAACGATGATAGCGATGAGACGCCCTATGACTTTGCCATTCAAGGCGGAGGCTATTTGGCCGACCCCATGATCACCATTGATGACCCCACGTTTGGCGAAACGGGTGGGCTGATGCAGTTTGTGGTCAGTTTATCTGCCATCCATACAGGCACAGTCAGCGTTGACTATGCCACCGCCCTGAGCAACCCAGCCAGCGCAAGTGCGGGAACCGACTTTGTGGCGATTTCTGGGACAGCCACCATTTCAGCAGGGCTTACATCCACCATTATTGATGTCACGCTGCTTGATGATGCACTGGTGGAAGGCCACGAAACCTTTGGTTTGACCCTAAGCAATCCTGTCAACGGTGTGATTGCGGATGCAACGGGTGTGGGAACCATTATCGACAACGAGACCGATACGAGTCTTTCGGTGGATGATGTCTCTGCCAGCGAGACCGATGGCGAATTGGTCTTTACGGTTCGACTAGCCAACGCCTTTCCGCAAGATATCACGGTGAATTACACGACAGAGAACGGCTCCGCAGTTGCAGGCACAAACTACACGGCGCAAAGTGGCACACTCACCATCCCGGCTGGTGCAACCAGTGCCAACATACCCATCCCTATCGCCAACCTAAGCATCGCCCAAGGAAACCGTAGCTTCAATCTGCTTTTGAGCAACGCATCCGGGGCGACCATTGCAGACGGGCAGGCCATCGGCACAATCATTGATAACCCCGCCAACCCGACACCGAATGCGGTCGATGACCCTGATGATGAGAACACCATCATCGTTGCCGGTGTTACAGAAATCGACGTACTTGCCAACGACACGGATGTAGATGAGAATGGTGAGGATAGCAGTGCAGGTTTAAACGTGGTCGGCGTTGGCACAAGTAGCAATGGTGTGGGGACCCCTGCTGTCAAGGGTGATGGTAGTGCCGTCATTTACACACCCAACGAGGATGTCAGCGGGGCTGATGACTTTATTTATGTTGTCAGCGATGGAATCCTGACCGATACGGCGACCGTCAACATTGTGATCCTCGTCAATGATGCGCCCGGTGATTGTAACAGCGACGGTGGTCTGGGTGGTGGTGACTTTGCGGCGATTCTGCTAGAAATTTTTGATGGTGATGACGGTCTGCCTTGGTATGAATCGGCCAATCATGGCTTCCCTGGTAGTGCGCGGGGCTGTGATGCCAATGGCGACCAAACCCTGAATATCGCTGATCTGCAATGTTCGATTAATAGTTTCTTTGGCAACAATGCGTGTACGGCGGGGGCTGTCACAGGACGTGACATGGGTGGAAGACCACAACTCAGAACATCAATGAATATAGAAGCGACTAGAGCAGAAAGGGAAGCGGAAACCACCTTTGAGGCACTCTCTTTGGCTGTTGGTGGTCAACAAGCAGCCTCTGTCGGTGAGGTGATTGACCTGCCCATCATACTCAACAGTGGAGAACATACCGTCACATCCGCCGCCTTTAGCATACACTATGACACAGCCCAACTGCACTTTGATGAACGCGATGATGACGGCGATGGGATGGACGATGCCGTCACCTTTCACACGCCCGCCAACATGCTCCTTCATGCCAACCATCACCGCGATGAAGGGCGCATTGATATCGCCATTGTCAGTTTATCTGTGCCACCAGCACCCGTTGTTGATGCGCTTGAAGGCCAGCCGCCACTCGTGACGCTCCAACTACAGGTCGCTGCCTATGCCAGCAACGGTCTAACCGCTGTGCGCATTCAGAACGCATCATTGGGAAATGAGCAGGGCGCAGAGCTAACACCTGTGACGGTCCATCATGCAACGATTGACATTGACGGGGGCATCAACAAACTCTTTTTGCCTTTGCTGGTTCGATAAATAATGCACGGGCGAAAGGAGTGGTGTTTAAGGGATAATTATGAAAGACGTAAAAAGTTTCATGCATGAGCATCATGCAATCTATATATCATTTACATACTTCTCTTTGTTCTCAATCCTATTGGTTACGCTCTTTCCAAACTCTCTTAACGCGCAAGCCCCAACCCAGACACTCCCTACACTCACCATTGACAGCACCACAATCAACGTGCCGAGCGACAACCGTTTTGATGTTCCCATCAATTTTGCAGCTAATGGGCATAGTCTAATTTCAGGAGGATTTTCGATTGACTATGATGAGACCTGTCTTACCTTTGACACCACAAATGGCCTGTCTGGTGTGAACAACCCCTATCAATCTGTCGTTACGCATGATGCCACCGACGCCGATGGTGAAATTGACATTGCGATCTGGGAGGGGTCAGGGGCAGCAACGGCTTTTCCTGATGGTGTACTGGCGATGCTCACCTTTGAGGTGTTGGCGGGTTGTATCACCACTGATGGCACAGCGCGAACGGTCAGCATCAACTTTTCCGCAGACCCATCGCCTTCGTTTGGCGACACGGGCGGCAATACAGTCAACGGGTCAACCACAGGGGCGACCATGACCCTCCACTTTAATGTTGCACCGACCGATATCACACTTGATAATACAGTCGTTGTCGAGAATGAACCCAGCGGTACACTTGTCGGCACGCTGCTCGCGACCGATGTCAACATCAGTGACACACACAGCTACGGCTTGGTCGGTGGCGATATGGAAGCCTTTGTCATCAGCAACAACGAACTCCAAACCACACGGTCTTTTGACTATGAAGCCCAAAGCAGCTACCTATTGACGATTCGCACTGATGATGGGGATGAAACCTTTGACAAGGGCTTCACCATCATGATTACCAACGTAAATGAAGCCCCCATCGCTGTTGATGACCCTGCTATCAACGACCCTGCCATTGTGGTTGTGGGTGGAACGGAGATTGATGTGCTTGCCAATGACAGTGACCCAGAAGTTGATGCAGGGCTAGGCGTTTCACTCACCATCAGTGCGGTCAGCGGCGGCAGCAATGGTATACCCAGCATTGGTGATGAGGGCAACACAATTTTCTTTACACCGACAGCGGGATACAGCGGTGTTGATACCTTTACCTATGTTGTCAGCGACGGTGAGTTTAGCGAGGAGGGCACTGTTACCCTCAATATCCTTGCCGAGGCTTTGCCGGGTGATTGCAATGGGGATGGTGTGTTTGGTGCAGGCGATTTTACCGCTATTTCACTTGAACTCTTTGATGGTGATGATGACCAGCCTTGGTATGAAGCCAGTAATCAAGGGTTTCCCGGCAACCCCGTTGGTTGCGATACCAATGGCAATCAGCAGATAACCGTCGCTGATATCCAATGTGCTGTCAATCTGTTTTTTGGTGATGATGGCTGTGCGGCAAACTCTAGATAACATCCTATCTGTCTTTCAGTACTCTGGCACAAAAATGCAAGTTGTCAAACATGAAAACTAAGGGTAAAATGTTGTGTATTCATTCTAGCCGTTGCCAAACTCAATTAAGGTAACGTCATTTTTAACGGCATTTACTCAATAGATTCAGACCATGAAAGGCAGAGACATGCATAAATTTGTACAGGGAAAACTCAATCGACATCTGAGTCGTCGCCAAGTCTTGAAAGGGATGGCAGCTACCAGTGCAACATTGTTCTTGGCAGCGTGTGCCCCAGGCGCAGCCCCGAGCGGCGGTGGAGATGATGGTGGGGCCAGTGAGCCAACCGAGATTGTTTGGCACACACGCACAGGCAGAAATGAAGAGTTCTACACAGGGCAAGCGGAAATCTACCACGAAGTGCAAGATGCGATTCGTGTGAAAATTGAAGCGACACCCAACGCTGAGTATCAACAAAAGCTTGCAACGCTGGCGGCTGGTGCGGAGCTAGGCGATTCATATTGGGGCAATGTTTTTGGGCAACTTTATCCTTTTGCCTCAGCGGGTATTGCGCTGGATGTCACACCGCTACTGGAAGCAGACCCTTGGTGGGATGCTGATAATTATTTCTCTATCGGTATCGAGCAAATCACAGTGGATGACAAGCTTATCGGGCTACCCATGTCGGGGCATCCCGGCTGGACCACGCTGTATACAAATGTCACAGCTATGGAAGAAAAGGGATTGCCGTTGCCAGAGTGGGAGTGGAGCTACCAAGACCCTTGGTTGGATGTGATGAAGGAGGCCACCAGCGAAGAACAGTTTGGCTACATGTTTGACTATAACGCACAGAACACCTATAACTTCATCCGTAGCTGGGGTGGTGACTGGGTGGATGAAGAGCGCAAGCAGTCAACGCTTTTGTCAGATGAAGCGGTCGACGCAATGGCCTTCATGCGCTCATTGGTCGAAGAACATGGCGTCAGCCCGACGCGTGAGCAAATTGTCAATGATGCCTTCTTGAATGAATTTACCGCTACGTGGTCACATGGTATCTGGTATTATGGCACGGGGCTGCGCACGATTGAAGATAAGTTCGAGTGGCGTGGCTTCCCTGTCCCATCAGGCCCAGGCGGTCAACGCGGTTCCTTCATCGGTTGTGACACGTTCTGTATCAACAGCCAAGGCGACAACATTGATGCCGCCTTTGAATGGGGCAAATTCTTGATGAGCAAAGAAGCGCGTTTGGCGGCTGTGAAGGGTGGCGCACCAGCACCATTTCTCAAAGAGGCATGGGAAGATCCATTCTTGTCTGAAGACCCAACCTTCCAAGCGATGTTGCAATGGCTAGAAGTTGCGCAACCTTGGTCTGTGCCTGCCAACGCCCGTGCTCTCGAATTCCGTAACACCTTTAACCAGGCAATTTCGGTTGTCCTGGACCCAGATGCGGACTTCATGGGTGAACTGGAGAACCTGAATGCAGCCATTCAGGGTGTATTGGATAAACCAACGATTTAGTGAAGAGTCGAAGGGTTGAAAAGTTGAAGGGTGGAAGGTTGAAGAGGTATCATTTAACCTTTCCACTTTTCAACCCTTCAACTCTTCAACCTTTCAACCTTTCAACTCTTTAGGTGAATTTATGGCTGCTTCTAATACTGCACTGAAACCAGCAGGTGGGTTTAACCTGCTTGGCGGATTGAGCCGTCGCCAGCGGCGCGCATTTGCTGGATATATGTACATCTTGCCCTGGGTACTTGGATTTCTCATCTTTGTGCTGGGACCCATGATTGCCTCATTTTATCTCAGCCTGACCAAATATAATTTGCTATCACCACCCGTCTTTCTGGGGTTTGACAACTATGTCACCATGTTTAATGGGACCGACCCCCTCTTCTTTGGGGCGATTTGGAAGACGCTTTATTTTGCATTTGTACTCATCACGGTTGGGCTGAGTGGCTCACTTTTTTGTGCCCTCCTACTCAACACAGGGCTACGCGGCACAACATTCTTTCGCGCCGCCTTCTTTATCCCATCGCTGACGCCCGTCGTGGCGGCGGCCATTCTATGGGCTTGGTTGCTACAGCCCACCTATGGCCCTATCAATGGCTTTCTCAAAACTATTGGCATCGAGGGGCCGGGGTGGCTTCAAAGCACAACATGGGCGATTCCGGGGCTGTTGTTGATTCGCTTTTGGAACTTTATCGGTGGCGCAACCATGATTGTCTTCTTGGCGGGGTTACAAGGTGTCCCACAGGAACTCTATGACGCGGCCGATGTCGATGGGGCCAATGGCTGGTATCGCTTCCGCCACATCACCATCCCAATGCTGTCGCCAACCATCTTCTTTAATCTGATTACAGGCATCATTGCCGCGCTCAAAATTTTTGCGCTCGCCTATGTTGCACCCGCAGGCGGGTCCGGTACAGAGGGGGGTCCCGCTCATGCGACATGGTTCTATATCCTGCATCTCTACAACTCAGGCTTTGTCTATTTACAAATGGGTTATGCATCGGCACTGGCGTGGGTCTTCTTTGCAGGTGTGCTTATTCTGACAGTTATTCAATTTGTCGGCGCACGTCGCTGGGTCTATTATGAGGGTGGATGATTTATGACAACAATTACTTCATCAGGCACACAGTCATCAGGTACACAGTCATCAGGCACACAGTCATCAGGCACACAGGTACGAACCATAGGCCGTTACAAACTACAGCATCTCACGCAACGTACTCTGCTCTATCTGCTGGCTGCACTTCTGACCGTCGCCTTTTTTGGTCCCTATCTCTGGTCTGTTTTTTCATCACTCAAAGGACCCACTGAAATTTATGTGTTTCCGCCAACGATCCTGCCGCAAGACCCACAATGGGGTAACTATCTCACGGTATGGGAGCAGGTTCCCTTTGCACGGTTCTACTACAACACGATTATCATCACCATCTTTTCAGTCATCGGTTCGGTACTCTCATCTACATTGGTGGCCTATGGCTTTGCCCGCTTTGAGTTTCCAGGGCGCGATATTCTGTTTATGATCGTCATCGCCACGCTCATTCTGCCCGAAGAGGTCACGCTTGTGCCACGCTTTATCATGTTCCGCGAGTTAAAATGGCTGGACACGTTTCTGCCATTGACCGTGCCTAATTTCTTTGGCACCAGCGCCTTCTTCATCTTTCTCCTGCGTCAATTTATGCTCACCATGCCGCGCGAATTGGACGAGGCTGGCGAGATTGATGGGGCCAATAGTCTCCAAATTCTGTTGAACATCCTGCTCCCATCCTTAATGCCTGCACTGGCAACCTTAGCCATCTTTTCGTTTTTATTCAACTGGAATGACTTTATCCACCCACTCATCTACCTGCGCTCGACAGAAAATTATACGCTTTCGTTGGGGCTGCGTTTCTTCCAGCAAGCCGCAGAGACAGGGGGTGAGCCACAGGAACCCTATTTGATGGCCGCATCGCTGATGGTGACGTTGCCACCGATTTTGCTGTTTATATTTGCACAGCGGTATTTTGTACGGGGAATTGTGTTGTCGGGGATTAAGGGTTAGTCTTTTATCGCAATTAGTACTTTAAGAATTTCTAGACCTGCATCCACAGATGAAATGCAGGTCTTTTTAATTCAATGTTCTTGTCAGCTAAAGGCTGTGGTATAATCTCATCAAGAACCGATAATTTAGCAATCTGGGTAAGCCTAATCCATCTATTTATATAAGAAATATCATGACAAAATTTACACTAAAATTTACGCGTCAGTCACTACAACATCTGAAATCCTATCGTAAATCTGAGCAGCAAACGATTGTTGAGCATTCCATTGATGAGTTTGATATGGAAATTGAGATGCTGCGTAATAACGAAGAATTAATGGCTTATCTGGACGAACTCTTTGCCGAGGAAGCAGTGCTTTCACTTGAAGATATTGAACAAGAATTAGAGCTGGTCGATAGCTAGAAAATCACAGGCAGAGAAAGGAGTGTTACCTATGACAACAATTACATTAGATGTTCCTGAGTATACGCTACCCATTTTCGATTCTGTTTGCGATCAATTACCCCTTGTCCTGGATATGGGTTTAAGTCGACTTGCTCCCGTTTCAATCATGGCCTATATGGAAGCAGTTGCGCTTTTGGTTCAGCGACCCTCACCGGAAACAATTGTGAACTTTCATTTTTCAGAAGAAATCGAAACTCAAATCAAGACATTGCTCACCAAAAATAAAAATGATGAGTTACCCCAAGCAGAAGAGGTCGAACTAGATCGCTTGACCCACTTGGAATTACAGCTACGGTTGGTCAAAGCAAGGGCATTGGTTAAACTTCATCAATCTGCCACTTTTCCAATTGAACAGTCCAGAGTCTGTTGAGATGCGTCAACTTCTGATGCAGGTCAATCTATATCCCTAAAACAGCATGTTAGGTCTATTAAAATGCGATTTGACAGCAAAAAAATTTTCTGGTATTCTCTGAATATAGACAAATAACATTCTATCCTCCTACAATTACCACGCGTGTTTATGGTTTTCTGTTGACTCAACGCTGACCAACAGAAGCCGTTTCTATAATCATAAATAAGGAGAACGTAATGGTTCAATCAAAACTATCACGACGACATTTTCTTCAACTTACGGGCGGTGCGCTGGCTGTAACAGCCTTGGCTGCCTGTGCGCCACCTGCTCCTGCGCCTTCTGGTGGTGATGATGGTGGTGGCGATTCTGGTGCTACCGCAGAAGTTGGTCTGTTCTGGGTACTGACAGCCAAAGACTTCCATCCAGACTACAATGACTATGTACGCACCAAAATCACAGAGTATGCGGCTGACCAAGGATGGGACCTTGAGATTGCCGACATCGCTGGTTTCGCCTCTGGCTCTGGTGAAGTTGAAAAGCTGGCGGCTTCGGTTCAGGCGGGCGATCCACCTGATTTGGTTCTGCACACTTTCGCAGTTACACAGGTCCAGAACTTGGGTATTGTTGAACCAGTGAGTGACATTGTTGCCGAGATTGAAGAAGCCTATGGTGAAGCGGCTCCATTCTTGCAACAGACCATGATCGTTGATGGCGATTGGTGGGCTGTACCATATCACCAACGATCTGGTGGTGGTTACTATCGCCGTGATGTCTTTGACGCTGCGGGCATTGATCTGCAATCAATCCGCACATACGAAGACCTGCGTGAAGCCACGTTGGCCGCATCCAACCCAGACGAGGAACTCTATGGTTGGGGTATCACAGTCAATCGCTCTGGTGATGGTAACAGCATCATCAACCGTGTCAAGACTGGTTACGGCGCAGGTTGGCAGGATGAAACAGGTCAGTTCATTCGTACAAACTCAGAAGAGATGGTTGCGGCCATGAACTTCCTGAAAGACACCTACATCGATCCAACATGGGAAGACATGTTGCCACCAGGTGTTCTGGCATGGAATGACATTTCTAACAACGAAGCTTATCTGGGTGGCGTCATTGCCTACACAGAGAACGCGGGTACAGTCTTTGCCAAGGCCGTTGTCGATGGCAACCCTGTTGCAGACCAGACCAACTACTTGAAACCACCTGGAGGCCCTGTCAATCAGGAATTCAAGTCAATTCCAAGCAAGAACTGGTACATGATGAAGGGTGCAAAGAATCCAGATGCAGCTCGACAGCTAGTGATTGACTTCACAGCAGACGTGGCTCGCATGGATGAAATGTTGGCCTCTTCACCAGCCTATGCAATTCCAGCATACACTGATTTGTGGGAACTGTCAGAGTACACGCAGGGGTATGAGATTGCACTACAACAGAAGAGCGCGGCACTAGATGCTTCTGGTATCAATCCAACCACATGGCCTGGACCATCATCTGCAGCGATGGATGCAATCAACGAAGCGGGCGCATGGAAAGACATGGTAAACTCTATCATGACGGGTACAGACGTTGCTGAAGCGGTTGCTACTGCCCATGATCGCATGGTTCTGATCTTCAAGGAGTTTGGTCTGCCAGGCGAAGAGTAAAATGGTCAGTATGTAGAGATGCATATAAGATGAGGGAAATGTGTCGGTAGGTCGGTAGGTCGGTATTCGGTTACTGACCTACCGACCTACTGAATACTGGCACACCATCCCACATCCTTTTTTCAACGATAAGTTTACGAAGGGAAAACAATGGCAGCCGCAAACCCAACTATGGTGGACGTAAGTCCATCGGACACATCAAACCGGTTCTCACAATTGAGGAGAATGCTCGGTCCTGACTGGCGAGAAGCCTATCTATTCCTTGCGCCCGCTCTCATTCTATTGGGCGCAATCGTTGCCTACCCCTTTTTACGTGCGTTATATCTGGGATTTACACGTACCACGAGTCTGACAACAGGTCCTTGGGTTGGGTTATTGAACTATCAACTGCTCTATCAAGACCCCTTCTATTGGGACTCTATTCGGATTACGTTTGTCTACACATTCTCGGCGGTTATCCTCAAATTTATTCTGGGTATGATTGCTGCACTGCTCTTACATCGTCTCAAACGGTTCCAAACCATCTTTACGGCCTTGGTCATGCTGCCGTGGATTATGCCCGAAGTGGTGCGCTCGATTACATGGAAAGGCATTCTCGACCCTATTTACGGTATGGTCAATCCCATTCTTAAAGATTTAGGGTTGATTAACCAGTCGATTCCATTCTTGGGCGATCCAGATTTAGCATTGCCGTCGGTGATTATGGTGAACCTCTGGGCGGGTATTCCCTTCTTCACCATCTTGCTGGTGGCGGGTCTAAAGGCCATCGACCAATCGCTCTATGAAGCTGCGGCTATTGACGGGGCCAACGCGTGGCGGCAATTCCTGCACATCACATTACCGGGACTACGCTATGTAATTTTGGTCGAGACATTGCTCTCCACCATTTGGACATTCAACGGCTTTACGCAAGTCTTCTTACTGACAGGCGGTGGGCCTGTCGGGGCCACCAAAATTTACTCCATTTTTGCGATTGAGGCGGCGCGTAGTTTCCGTATTGGTACAGCCGTTGCTGCGGCGATGTCGATGGTACCATTCTTGGCTGTCCTGATCCTGATTTTGGGACGGCAAGTATTGGCAACACAGACGGGTCGTGAAAATGAGCCAGTGACTGAGGATTCAGGCTCCATTATCGGACGCATCCTCGCATGGCCTTTTGTCACGGTTTTGCGCCTGATTATGGCGATTTTCTGGTTCATCAACGATATCTTTGAACGAATTTTTGAGGCCATTGGCAACGCACTAGGGGGGAATCAAGCCACAAGCGATCCGGCGGAGTCAAAACGGCGGGCCAGAGTTAGACAGCGGCGTATTGATATTTTTGCAGGCATTGCACTCGGTTTGCTCCTGCTCTTTGAGCTATTCCCCTTCTACTTTGTCTTTATCACCTCATTTAAGTCAGAGGTGCAAATTACGACCTTTACCTCGCTCTACAGTCCCGATCCTTGGACGACGGTACAATATGAAAAATTGCTGGGGCCTACGCGCAACTTCCTCGTCTGGATGCGTAACTCCTTTGTTGTATCGGTGGTGACACCAATGGTTTCGACAATCGTGGCCTCTCTTGCTGCGTATAGTTTGGTGCGTCTCAACTGGAAGGGGAGTCGGACCTTCTCTAGCGCGATTTTTGCGGCCTACTTGATGCCGAGTGTTCTCATGGTGATCTCTATCTACCAGATTTTTGCAACGATTGGCTTGACCAATAGCCTACCCGGTCTGATGCTGGCCTACTCGACCTTTGCACTGCCCTTTGCGATCTGGCTGATGATGGGTTACTATGCATCCATCCCCAAAGAGCTAGAAGAGGCAGGGCTAATCGACGGCGCCAACCGTTTCCAAGTTTTCTGGCACATCGTGTTGCCGTTGACGACACCAGCATTGATGGCGATCTTCCTCTTTGGTGTCACCAATGCTTGGCATGAATATCTCTTTGCCTACATTCTCATCTCACGTGAGAGCCTAATGACGTTGCCCGTCGGTCTGGGTATGATGATCATCGGTGATGTTCAGCCTTGGGGTGAGTTGACAGGGGCATCGCTCATTATGGCGGTTCCCGTGTTTATCATCTACGCGCTCGGTCAACGCTTTATGGTCGCTGGGTTGACAGCAGGTGCTGTGAAGCAATAAACGGGTGAGATTGCGATTGGGTTGATAGCGACGGTTATGTAAAAAGACCTGCATCTTTCTGGATGCAGGTCTTTTTGTTTTAGCCATTCCACAGAAATATATATTTTGTGTGGAATAGACTTAATACCCCGTCAACTAAGTCTTTTGTTACCCAAATTCAGCATCTTTTTTGTATGTGAGCCAAACGAGGAGCAGAATGCTAGATCT
>JBCCFC010000149.1:0-15656 GCA_039029935.1 Chloroflexota bacterium | reverse complement strand
GCAATATCCGTTGCCACATTGACCGCCGAATCAAAATTTTCCCACTGTTTACGTGAAATATGTGCAGGCGTGGCCCCACTTTTGCTATGGATGCCTGTGCGTGTGGCGCCAGGACGAATCAGTTGCACGCTTACCTTGCGCTTGGCTGCTTTTAACTCGATGTGCAGATTGCGCACAAACCCTTCAAGAGCCGCTTTGGTCGCCACATAGGTGGCGTAGTCGGGTGCTGGATAGATGGAGGCAACAGAACTAATATAGACAATTTTACCTTGGACTTGCTCCACAAAGGGCAGCAATGCATGGGTCAGGGCAATCGGCGTATGTAAGTTGACATTGACCAATTGCTCAATATTTTCTGGCGTCTGTACTTCGACAGGACCGATATAGCCCATCGCGGCGTTGTTGATCAACAGGTCAATCTGGTTGATGTTGAAATATTGCAGCCAATTTCTAATTTTTTGGACACCATCAGCCTGGGCCAAATCCGTTTGTAGATAGGTGATAGGTGTAAAGAGTTGCGCTGGCAAGCCCGCTGCGTAGAGTTCCTCTAAAGAACGACGCCCAACCAACACAAGGCGCGTGGGCTGGAATGCTGCCCGCTGTGCATAATACTGGGCCAATGCGAGTCCGATACCGTCGGTTGCACCTGTAATCAAGATTGTTTTTTGCGACATTATGTTCTCCAGTTATGTTTGCTTGCGTGTTTGATCTATGCGAATTTGGAAAATCTACGCCAACGATTTAAGATTGATTCATCGGTTTACATTTGGCGAATTCACAGAAGTAAGCCCCAGCGGAATAGGCAGGGGAACCCTCTGGGTCCTAATGCAGGATTTTAGTGTACGACCCGCAATAGAGATTGCTACTTCCACCATTAAAAGGATAGTTTATTCTGTGGATTGGCCTTCACGATAACAAGAATTAACACCAATGAATACTGAATTAGAAAATTATACAACAAATACACCAACAAATCCATCTCCCAACCAAGGCCCTAGTCAAGGTCCTGACCCGTCTGCGGATGAATCTAACCCAATTTTACCCGTTATTCAAACCATTAACAAGATTTGCTTGCGCGGACCTTTCGGTACGGGTAAAACGAGTTTGGCCCTCGAAAGGATTCGCTGGCTCTTAAGCCGAGAGCGCATTCGAGGGGATGACATATTGGTTTTAGCCCCCCAAAGGACATCCGCTTTGCCCTATTATGACGCATTACGGCGAGGGAATATGCCTCCAGGCGCACCTGTGCGTGTTACAACCTTTGCGGGATTGGCACGGTCTTCGGTTGAACTTTACTGGCCTCTGCTGGCCCCAACTGCCAAATTTCATGATCCACATAAAGAGCCAACCTTTCTAAATCTTGAAACAAGTCAGTATCATATGGCACGATTTGTTGATGATGCACTGGCTCGTGGCGATTTTGATGGCATCCGAGTCGAGCGCAGTCGTGTCATCAGCCAAGTATTGGACAATCTGAATAAGGCGGCATTTAACGGATTTTCGATTGAGGAAGCCTATCAACGACTGGAGCTATCGGTTCCTACAGGTGAACAGCGGACGGCGCGACTCAATGCCTTACGCGCAGCCATGCTTATTAGCCAGCAATTCCGTCAACTTTGTCTGGAAAACTCGCTGATCGACTTTAGTCTACAGGTGGAGCTATTCAATGAACAGGTCTTGAGCAATACGTGGAGCCGCACCCACCTTTTTCGCTCTCATCGCCATATGATCTTTGACAACATGGAGGAGGTCCCCAACTGTGTCCATCGGCTGGTCGAGCAGTGGTTGCCAGAGCTTGAGAGTGCGATGTTGCTGGTAGACAACGATGGTGGCTATCGACTCTTTTTGGGGGCAGACCCACGTGGCGTTCAACCCCTGTCCGAGGCTTGTGATGACCAGATTTCACTGCCACAGAGCCACATCATGTCGCAAAACCTCACGGCATTGACCCACCAAATTGACAAGGCCATTGGGCCCATTGAGAAATCTGTACAAGCGAAATCTGTGCAAGAGAAACCGACACAAACAGAAAATGCTATATCTGGTGACGCCTTAGCCGACTTGATAGTTCCACAGATTGAATTTCGATTTTACCCACAAATGTTGCGCTGGGCCGTTGATGAGGTGCGGCATCTGGTGGAGAACGAGGGTGTCTCGCCAGGGCAGATTGCGATTTTAGCACCCTTTGTCAGCGATGCATTGCGCTTTAGCCTACAAACGGGACTGGAGGAAGTGGGCATCACCTCGACCACCCACCGTCCTAGCCGTGCATTGCAAGCCGAACCCGCCGCCCGTTGTCTGTTGACCTTGGCGCAACTGGCGCATCCGCACTGGAATATGCGCCCTGCCCCTGCCGATGTCACGCTTTCGCTGACTCTGAGCATTGCCGCACTCGACCCCGTGCGCGCCAATCTGTTGAGCATGATTGTCTACCCCGCACGGCAATCCACGATTGAACTCGGACGATTTGGTACGTTGGTCCCGCAAATGCAACAGCGGCTCACCTATCGTATCGGCGAAACCTATGATCATCTGCGTGAGTGGATTTACACCTATCGCGCCAATACTGAACTTGTGCCGTTGGATCAATTTTTTGCGCGGCTCTTTGGCGAGGTGTTGAGTCAAGAAGACTTTGGCTTTCATCAAGATGTGGATGCAGCACGTGTGGCAAATCAGTTGGTCGATTCGGCACGGAATTTTCGCTGGGCCTTGGAAAATGTGATGAAGGGCGTGGCACGGGACCAGTTGATGCTTGATTTGGGTCGCGAATACTTAACACTGGTCGAAAGTGGCGCCTTGGGTGCGCTCTATGTCCCCGGCTGGCGTGAGCCGGAGGATGCCGTCTTTATCTCGCCCGCCTACACCTTCTTGATGCGCAACCGGCCTGTGGATGTGCAGTTCTGGCTCGACATTGGTTCAAGCGGCTGGTGGGAGCGACTCTATCAACCGCTGACCCATCCCTATGTCCTCTCGCATCGCTGGCCCGCCGACCAACCTTGGGCCGATTATAACGAATTTATCACCCGTCAGGATTCCATGCGCAGATTGCTGTTGGGGCTGGTACGTCGCACACGTCAACGCATCTATTTGGGGACCAGCAATTATAGCGAAAGCGGCTTTGAGCAGAGCGGACCACTGTTGGCGTTGATCAATCGCTTGTTGTTACAGTCAAACAAGTAACACAGGCATCCTGCCCGTTCAGGCAAGATGTCGTTGCAAGAGGTCCGCGTTACGTTTTATACTATCTGATGCAATGATAAAAAGAACCGATAAAACCAATCAAGTCAATCCAGATGTCCCTCGGCTCATCACGCCCCAAGCCGATGAGGTGATTGTGGCGACGCTCTTCAACGACGACATCACCATCAACGCGGGCGAGACCGCATCCTATCAACTGACGCTGCTCAACAATGGGACAAATGCGGCCTTTTTTAGTCTCTATGTTGAAGGATGGATTGATGAGGCGTGGGTCAAGGTCTATCCGGTGCATACACGGCTTGAGCAGGGGGAGCGCGCCAGCCTCAGCATTGATGTCTCGCCACCCCGCCAAGCCGACAGCCTTGCCGGGACACGTGAGCTGGCCCTCATCATCCGTTCGCCTGAATATCCTAACCGTGTCTGCCGTCTGCGCGCGACCTTAACCATCAACCCCTTCACCGAATTGATGCTGGGTGATTTGCGCCCCCGTCAAGTGACAGCCACATGGCGCAAACCAACGGCCATGCTCATGGTTCCGGTTGCCAATCAGGGCAATACCGCCGCTGTGGTGCGTCTCCGTGCCGATGATTTTAGCCGCAATCAAACCGCCTTCATCTTTGGCGACCCACAGGATTTGAGTAGACCACGCAATCAAACCAAGACACAGCCAGCCTTTCAGGTGTCCCGACAGGCGCGGGCAGGGCAGATGGAGTTGCGTCTCCCCGCAGGCAAAAGTGCGATTATTCCGCTGCAAATTCGCCCCCATGTCCCCTCCATCTTTGGCATACGCCGCACCCGCATCCCGCTTCGTGTTCGTGCCAACACTGTCACCAGAAAAACGCAACACACACCACATCCTACAGCATCATCAACAACCAGAACACAGATGGTCAACGGACACCTGCTCAACGTACCCTTTATCGGTCCCTGGCAATTGGCCTCGCTCACAGGATTCTCGTTGGTCGCAATCGTCACGACATTTTTTCTGATTCTGTTTGCCGCCATGACGATCTGGTTTAACCAACGTATCCCCACCCAAGCATCGGTCGCCCCTATCCCCGTTGAACTGCCGACGCCAGCCCCATCCATTCCGCTGGCAATTATTGTCAAAGTGGCCGAGCCTGTCCCCGAATCCATTGGGGTGGAAAATGCTGCTCCTGAGGCGGTGGGAATAGAACGTGTTGATGTTGTCGAACAACCTATAGACAATGCCAACGGTGTCCGCGATGAAAACCGACCTAATCCACCCATACAAAATAGCGCACCGGATATTTCACCACCTGCCCCATCCAGCGTCAGCATAGATGGTGGCGGGGGCATCGACGGTATACCCATTGTGCAGGCCGATGCCGTGACCGCGCCCGGTGAGCCAGTGCCATCCCAAGCACGCCGACCCCAGTCCACCCTCGCGCAACGAAGTGAGATGAGCTATGAGGAGATGTTCCGCGAGATTGGGCTGATATACGATATCAACTGGCAACTGTTGGCGGCGCAGGCATATGTAGAGAGCAGCCTCGATCCGCTGGCCTTGGGGCGTGATGGCGAACTCGGCTTGATGCAGATTTTGCCCCCCACGTGGCGCGAATGGTCGCCTACTGTTGGCGTCAACGATCCTTTTGACAGCTATAGCAATGCACTGGTTGCCGCCGTCTATTTGGATTATCTGCGCACGTACTTTGGTGAAAAAGGCTATCCTGAACAGGCGTGGATGTTGGTGGCCTATAATTGGGGGCCGAATCGCTTGCAGGAATTTTTGGAGCGGGGGGAAGAGTGGACGGATTTGCCGGAGATGCGACGGCAGTATGCGATTGATGTTTTGCGGATTGCGGAGAGTATTCCGGAGTAGTAGTCGCAAGTTATTGCATGTCATGGCACAGGTCAGAACAGATGTTTTTAACAATGGTTTGTCGTTATCAGAGACAGTCGGGTACAATAACAGCGATTGATTATCCATCAAAGCATATCAATAACAAACATCAAAAAAGGAACCAAGACAACCAATGACTGACTTTAGCGATCTACATGACGACCTGCGCAAGGGTGTCCAAAAACTATGTGAGCGGTATCCCGACGAGTACTGGGAAAAGCTCGACAAAGACAATGCCTATCCCACCGAGTTTGTTCAGGCCATGACCGATGCGGGCTATCTGGCTGCGCTGATTCCAGAGGAATATGACGGTGTGGGGTTGGGCGTCACTGAGGCATCGATCATTCTGGAGGAAGTGCATCGCAATGGGGCCAATGCTGCTGCCTGTCATGCGCAGATGTACATCATGGGAACATTGTTGAGGCATGGCTCGGAGGAGCAGAAGTCGTACTATCTGCCCAAGATTGCGTCGGGTGAACTGCGATTACAGGCATTTGGCGTGACCGAGCCGGATGCGGGAACAGACACGACCAGCATCCGCACGATGGCGCGGCGTGATGGTGATGAATATGTCGTGCGTGGGCAGAAGATTTGGACGTCACGCGCTGAATACTCGGACTTGATGTTGCTGTTGGCGCGCACAACACCCAAGGATGAAGTCAAAAAGCGTACCGATGGACTGTCGGTCTTTTTGATTGACCTCAAAAGTGCAGTGGGCAATGGCGTCAAGATCAATCCCATCGACACCATGATGAATCACCAAACCACCGAAGTCTTTTTTGATGATCTGCGTATCCCCGCCGATAGTCTAATTGGTGAAGAGGGCAAGGGCTTCCGCTACATTCTTGATGGCATGAATGCCGAGCGTATCTTAATCGCTGCTGAGTGCATTGGCGATGGTTACTGGTTTACGGATCGCGCCACACGTTATTCTAACGAGCGTGTCGTCTTTGGTCGCCCCATTGGGCAGAATCAGGGTATCCAATTCCCGATTGCGCAGGCATACATCCACGTCCGAGCGGCAGACCTCATGCGCTATGAAGCGGCCAAGCTCTTTGATGCGGGGCAACCTTGCGGGGCCGAGGCCAACATGTCCAAACTACTGGCGGCAGACGCATCGTGGGAAGCGGCCAACGCCACTTTGCAGACCTATGGCGGCTTTGGCTTTGCCAGCGAATATGCGGTCGAGCGCAAGTTCCGTGAGACACGGCTCTATCAGGTTGCACCCATTTCCACAAACTTGGTGTTGTCCTATATCGGGCAACACATCTTGGGGATGCCACGCTCATTCTAATAGGGAATCCAACTCATGACTGACCAAACTTCAGGTGATTGGGCAGCGAGCTTTTCCGCCAGCACCAGATTAAAATGGACACCTTGTCATCAAGGCCCACTGTTTGCCGTCATCAAAGTGTCGAATGAAGATGTCCCCCGTGTGCTGCCACGCAAAGACGGGGCATTTCTGACGCATCGTTTTCGATCCGCATTATTAGGGGAGCGAGCCGTTTATGCGTAATCGACAAGACCAATTTCCCATCGGCGCACAGGTCACGTTGGCACAGATGGCCGAGAACCCCTACCCCACCTTTCATCAGATGTTGGCGCATGAACCCGTCTCATGGGTTCCCGCCTTCAATCTGTGGATGGTGACACGCCGTGACGACGCCATCGAAATCATGCGTGATGCCGACCTCTACACGATGGAGCCTATTGCCCACAGTACAGGGAGCGGACAGATTAACCCGATGGAAGACACCTTTGGCTCGATGATGTTGAGCTTGGATGGACCGCCACACAAACGCATCCGTGATGTCTTTGTCGAGCCATATCGCCCCAAGCACAGCCGCACCTTTTATACCGACTTGATTACCGAGATTACCACGCGCTTGCTGGACACAATTGAACAGGAACTGGCCCAAACAGAATCTATCGACTTGGACAAAGCATTCTCCGATCCGCTGGCAATCTACACCGTCGTCGCCACGCTGGGCTTTGAGGTTGATGAAGCGGCGCAGTTCCGAGAATGGTATGATGACTTTGCCGTCGCCATTGGCAATGTCGAGATGAATGAATCTATCCGCACACGGGGCAAACGCGCCATGCAGCAGTTCCGCTCGCTGGTGTTGACCCAAATCGAAACGCTCAAGCATACACCCAACAATTCGGTCCTCAGCCAGTTGATCCACAACCAGAGTGTCCAGTTGACCGCCGATGAACTGGTTGCCAACGTTGCCCTCACCTTCTTTGGTGGTGTCAAAACCACCTCGGCCATGCTCTCCAACACCATCTGGGCCTTGCTCCGTCACCCCGAACAGTTGGCGCAAGTACAGCACACCCCCGCACTGCTCGCCAACGCCCTAGAAGAGTCCATGCGCTGGGAATCGCCCGTGCAGGCGGCCATGCGCTTCCCCGTGCGCGATATCGTGCTACATGGTGTGCCGATTCAACGTGGCGAGAAAATCTACTGTATGCTCGGTGCTGCCAACCGTGACCCTGCTTTCTATCCCGCATCCGGCGACTTTGACATTCATCGGCCCAACGCCAACAAACACCTCGGCTTTGCCTATGGACCACATTTTTGTCTGGGCGCACCACTGGCCCGACTGGAGGGCATGATTGGGCTGTCGATGTTGTTGGAGCGGTTATCGGGGTTGCGGTTGGATGTTGAGCAGTTGGCTGCACCTTATGGACATGAGTTTCGAGCGACACCGACTTTATTTGCGACAGCATAGACCTCATTTCTTTGCAAATTCAGTGGCTCTCCTAGATTCCCAAAAATTCGCATCAAACCATTTCGCATTTTGTGTATCTATATAGTAGATATGTGTCTAGTTTTGTGAAGTGAAGGGAGCCAACGCAGTGATGGAAATCCAACTGGCACAACTTGTGGAACAGGCCAAAGCGGGCAACCAAGAGGCCATCGTCCATCTCACCAACCAGTATGAGATGGCCGCCAAACGCGCTGCCTATTCGATCTTGGGCAATCAGGAGGATGCCGAAGATGCGGTTCAAGATGCGTGGGTACTGGGGCTTCAACGGTTACAGACGCTGCGCGACCCAGCGCGCTTTGGTGCATGGTTCTATCAAATTGTCGCCAATGTTGCGCGGCGCAAACGTCAACAACGCGCTGCATCACCAGTCGATATCGACCTGTTGGAGCGGATGCTCTCGATCAAAGAGAGTCCAACCCAATCAGTTTGCTATCTGGACCTGCTGCCAATGGCACTCAATACACTTTCGGACAAAGACCATCTCGTCACAACACTCCACTACTTGAGTGGGGTGTCGATTCCAACGATTGCGGCACTCTTTGAGATACCGCAAGGAACGATTAAGAGTCGCCTCCATCATGCGAGGCAAGTGATGCGAAAGGAAATTTTGAAAATGGCAAATCAAACACAGCAACCTATAACAAATCCAACACAGCAATCTACAGTACATGTCCCCATCGATTTCCGCGATATCATCAGCGGAATGCAAGGCAAGATTGGCTGGCAGAAGATATTTACTGGCAGTTTTGAAGGCTGGTCAGCGGACCACAAACCGCTTGCACCAGACGCCACACCGGACTTCTGGCAACGCATTGGTCAGGACGGGCTGGTCGGTGAAGAATATGACTATGGCACACAGTTGACCTATGGGGAGGCATCATGGCGAGATATTGAGTTCTCGGCCATCATGACACCACTGGCGGGTGGCAATGCACAGATGTTGTTCCGCGTGGATGAAGCGGCCAATCGCTTTTATGCCTTTGACCTGTTGATGGGGTGGCAAGCAGCGGTGATTCGTCGGATCGAACCAGACGCAGAGGGCAATCTGAACCCCATCAAACTCAGCGTGGTACATTACCCCTTTGAACATGGACAGGATTATCCAGTCACGATTATGGCCTGTGAGCATTCGATTACGTCCTACATCAATGGCGCACTTGTCAATCAGGTGACGGACGGGTCATGGATGCATGGTCAGGTTGGGTTGACGATCTGGGAATCGAAAACGCTCTATCGCGATATTCGAGTACGTTTGTTGAACTAATCTGTTTGCCTGCCATGCGACAACACTGTGGCATGGCAGGTAAACAGATTTACGCAGGTTCTTCTGCTGTCATTGCCGCCCGATCTTCCTCAATCCACTGCTCCCACATCTCTTCATCCGGTGTATGAAACCCCCGAATTTGCCCGCGTATACACCAGATCATCCACACCAAAGAGTCGCATCATGCGTCGGTCATTCTTGGCACGGGCATCGGCAATGATCTTCTGCACATTGGGACCCGAATGATTATCACGATGACGCAGCCAACTCATGTTGTAGTAGATGCTAAAGAAGTAGCGCAGATTGCCTGTGGTGTTCGGTGTGCCGGAATGGAGCAGCGCACAGTGCGTAAAGATGACATCGCCCGCCTTGGTATAGACCAGCTTTTCACGTGGATGAGGATTGAAGCGGTCTTTGAGTTCCTCGATGGCAACTGGGTCGCGATGTGAGCCTGGGATGACGCGCAGCGGACCATAACCATCGTCCATGTCCTGTAGATAGGTGATGGCGTTGCAGGCATTGGGTCGCACATATTGGTCGCCATCCGGTCGCCACGCCCAGATATCACGATGCCAATAGCTAGCAGTCCCCGCTTTTTCCTTCTCAACCGAGGGAAACGCCATAAAGGTCAGGTTGTCTAGCTGGACAAAAGGACCCATAACGCGCTCGGCAAAGTCCAAGATATCGGGATGTGAGACTGCTGGTAGCATCAGCCAAGGCTCATATTCGACCACGCTACTCAGCCAATAGGTCGGTCTTTCCGCTCCGGGCGGTGTCTGCCGCTCAACCAAATCGGCATATTTCGCTTTCCACCGCGCAATTAAATCGAGGTCAAACATGCCCTCAAAAATCGTGTAGCCATCCTCTTTGTATTGTTCCAGTCGCTCTTGAATAGATAACATGGTACTCTCCTATTTGATACAAGTATTGAATGATATCCTTATTGTACACGATGTACACGTTTGATGGAATGGTGAAAAATCTGTACTGAGTTGTTGCGATATGGATTGCGGTTTGCTATCATTCGGTTACTCTTATAATCATTCACCTTTTCAACCCTTCAACTTTTTACAAGGAGAAATCATGACAAAACAGCTATACAGCACAGGCACAAAATGGGAAGAGATGGCGGGATATAGCCGTGCCATCCGTGTAGGCGACCGCATCATTGTCGGCGGCACAGTCGCATCTGGCGATGATGGCGTTGTGGGCGAAGGCGATCCAGCCGCACAATTTCACTTCATCCTCGACCGCATCGATACATCCATCCAAGCGTTGGGTGGCCGTTTTGAGGACATCATCCGCATCCGAATTTATATCAGCGATGTTGTGTACGCACCTGAAATCATCAAAGTCCACAAAGAGCGGTTGGATGCGATTCGTCCTGTCAATACATTGGTGGAGGCCAAATTGGTTGCACCGGAATATCTGGTTGAGGTTGAAGTTGAGGCGATTGTCGGTGCAGGTGATTAATGGCTTGAACAGGTACGCCGCCAACAGCATATAAACATGAAATGGACTATAATAACCAAAAATAGAAAGGGCAAGAATTGCCCTTATTTTATTCCTGTGAGTAGAGGACAATAAAATGCTGACAAAAGAATTAATCATGAACCGTTTGCGCGAGCAAAAACCCTATCTGAATTCAGAATATGGGGTTAAGCGCATGGGGCTATTTGGTTATTCATCAAACGGCTCAGGCTCAGAAACCTCAGCACCAGGTCAGTTAGACGATGATAACCAAGATATCAACATGGTGGTTGAATTTGAGCGACCAATTGGATTCAAATTTGTTGAACTCGTTGATTATTTAGAGCAACTGTTTGAAAAACATGTTGAGGTATTGACGCCTGGCGGCATACAGAGTATCCGTGTACCCAGTGTTGCAGAACGGATTCAAAACAGCATAGTTTATGTCTAATCGAAGTGAAGAGGAGTTTCTAGCCGATATTCTTGAGGCTACCATGCGCGCTATTTCCTATATTGACGGGATTAGCTATGAAGAATTTATCGGTGATCAAAAATCACAAGACGCTGTTATTCGCACATTAGAAATCGCTGGAGAGGCAACAAAAAGACTTTCCTTTGAATTGCGTGAGAGCTACTCATCTATACCGTGGAAAAGCATGGCTGGTCTTCGGGATAAGTTGATTCATGATTATTTTGGTGTCAATTTAGAAATTGTTTGGACTGTAGTCGACAATGAACTGCCAGCGGTTGTTAATCAAATACAGGAAATATTAACCAAGTTAGCAGAGAAAAATTAGGAACAAAAAATCACGTGTTTGGACTTAAAAACAAAAAAACGACCATTACCGAAGACAGTATCCGCAAAGCGTTGAGTACTGTACAAGAGCCAGAATTACATGACGACCTAGTTTCGTTGAACATGATTCGTGATGTCACCATCAGCGGCAACAACGTGGGTTTCACGATCATGTTGACCACACCAGCCTGCCCGATGCGCGGCCAGATGGAGCAGGAGAGCATCGCTGCCATCCAGTCAATGGTCGAGGGCGTCGGTAACATTCAGGTGCGCTTTGATGCCGATGTGCGCGGAGATAGCCGTATTGCGGGCAAGCTCAACATTCCTGTCAAAAACATTGTGGCGGTTGCCAGTGGTAAAGGCGGCGTGGGAAAATCAACCGTCAGCACCAATCTGGCGGTGAGCTTGGCATTGGATGGCGCATCAGTTGGTGTGTTGGATGCCGATATCTATGGACCCAACATTCCCATCATGTTTGGCAAGAGTGGCAAGCCGCGCGTGGATAACAACAAAATGGTTCCCTTCGAAGCGAGCTATCCTGGCTCCGGTTCAACCGCAGGGCAAGATGTCAGCGTCCAACTGATCAGCATGGGCTTTCTGATGCCCGAAGGTGAGGCTGTGGTTTGGCGTGGGCCAATGCTGCATAAAGCCATCCAGCAGTTGTTCACCGATGTGCGTTGGGGCGAATTGGACTATCTGATTGTCGATCTGCCACCTGGCACAGGTGACGCACAGTTGAGCTTAGCGCAGAGTGTTCCGCTGACAGGCGGCGTCATCGTTACCAGCCCACAAGCTGTTGCCGTGAGCGATGCCAAACGGGGTGCTGCGGCCTTTCAGCGGCTGGAGATTCCCATCTTTGGTGTCATCGAAAATATGGCAGGCGACATCTTTGGTTCCGGTGGTGGTGAAGAAGCGGCGAGTACAATGGGCATGGAGTTCTTGGGGCGTGTTGAGCTAGATTCACGTGTGCGTGTCGGCGGTGATGATGGCACACCGATTGTGATCTCTGCACCAGAGAGTGCGGCGGCGCAGTCCTTCCGTCAATTGGCGCGGAAAATTGCGGCGCGGATTAGCATCATGACTTTGGTGCCTGATCCTGAGTTGAAAATTTTGTAAATTGATGGGTTCCCCCTTTTATCTCGCAAGTCAGATTAGATAGATGCGCGTTTGGTTGACAATGAATCGCCAAACGCGTGTACGGTATATGTGTAGGAGCAAATTTATCCGTGACAATACAAACTGTAGACACAAATCAGTTGATTTCTTCAGCGGTCGCCTTACCCGAGGTGATGCCGCTGATCAATCCGAATAAGGTCACCGAAACCCAACACAAACGGAAGCCCCTACAAACACGTCAAGGGTCGCAGAATGGCGTCTACCCAGAATCACCTATCTGGCATAAAAAGCGACCATCAAATAATGATGTCACGACGCAATACCACTATGCAGAAGAAATCAACTACGATGAGATCATTACTGAGGACGATGAACCTGTGGATAACATGCCATCCGAAAAACAACAACGTTTGCTGGTCGAGCCACTCTATAGCTCGCGCTATCTGCCACGTCCGTTTATAGCCACCGCCAACGTAGGGCTGTTTGAGCATCCAAAGAAACCAGCCATTGTACCAGATATGCTCTTAAGTTTGGGGGTGTCGGTTGGGAACGATGCACTTGACAAAGAAAATTGCTCGTACTTTATGTGGAAATATCAAAAGCCGCCTGAGTTGGTTGTTGAGATTGTCTCGAACAAAACAGGGAATGAGGCTGGGGCAAAATTTGAGCGATATGCCAATTTGGGTGTCAAATACTATGTAATCATGGACATTGGCAACTATGCACAGGATCATGTGCTCAACGTCTATGAATTGCAAGGGGACCAATATACGCCCCGTGACGATTTTACTTTGCCGGACCTTGGTTTGTCGCTAACATTTTGGGAGGGTGAGTTTGAAGATGTTGAATTTCCTTGGATTCGTTGGTGTGATATCTATGGAAACTTGATTCTCACTGGCGAGGAACGTGCTGAACAAGAACATGCTCGTGCTGAACAAGAACGTATTGCGAAAGAGCAGGCCAATCTTGAAATAGAGCGATTACGTGCTAAACTGCGAGCATTGGGTGTTCGCGATGATTAATGAGGAATGCAAGTCGAGGCCGAAACGACGCATGATTGTTGATCTCCTTAAATTGAAATTTATCCCTTTCGAGATTTATACCTCACGGTTGGTGCAAATAGGTATCGAGATTCCAAGATTGGTCTTGGACGAGAGAAAGATAAAGGGAATCATCGAAGCCGAGGAGTTGAAGGAGGTGAGATTGGTGTGGGATAAGGGAGTAAGGTGACCAGTCCTGATACTAGCTCTCCGCCTCCTGTCTCCATCAACCCTCAATCCTCACCTATACAGTTGAGCTTCGCCTTCCCTGTTGCGGCGTAGCCGCTTTCTTGTTTCACTTATATAAGTCTCTTAAGTTTTATTCGCTGTAGTATTATCACCCTTTGCAGGGGCGTAAGGTCGCAGCCATTGATATTGTGGATCAAAAAGAGGGTGAGGATATGTGTAAGTTTACACATATCCTCACCCTCTTGTTTACCCAAGTATTAAAAAAGGAGCTGAGAAAACGTTAACCTCTCCGAGACAAAAATGGCTTTCGCCCCATAAAATCAGCCAAAATCACCATCATAATGGCGAGAATAAACCCAGCAACCGCTGCAAGTGGCAACGAAATGCTGAGGCTGGCAACAGGTAGTGGATCGATGGGTGGGATGGCGGGTGCGGCAAGCCGGACTTCGCTATTGGCCGCCGTCAGCGTCAGGTTCAACTCTGCCACTTTGTTATTCAGCGTTGTATAGGTATCCCATGCCAAATCGCGCGCTTGGGTCAATTGACGTTCCCGCGCTGTCTCCGACTCAAGCACTTCCTCAAGCGCAAGAATTTCGTCTTCTAATTGCTGGATAGCTTGGTTCAATGGCGTTGCGTTCGCAATATATGTTGGAATCAGCTCAACACCACGCAACTGCACCAATTCCTCAATCTGCTGCTCTCCGGTGTCTGCAAGCGGCGTTCCTTGTACCAGTTCCTCGGTTAGTGTTTCCAGCGAACCAGCCTCGAAGAGTTCAGGGTACTCTGTGGTAATCAGTTGGTAGATTGGTGTTGTAGTAGAAAAAATGGCCGATGCTTGGGGCAGCGGCTCAAGGCCAAAGAGTTCTTGATATTTTTGTATAATCGCTGCGGATAAATCGCTATCTTCCCAGAGTGAACTGGCGGAATCTGCTAATTCGCCAACGCCAAACAACGTTTCATAGCGTGTGAGAATTGCTTGGCCTAACTCATTCTGTTCATCATCAAGGCTATAACCATTCGCCAAATCCGCAAGCTCATCCAGCGCAAATAAATCTAAGTACTTTTGTTGAATCGCCGCAAAGAGTGGGTCCCCTTCACCCCGTTCCTCTGGCAATAAGGTATAGTCCTCGTTTTGTAAAATCAATGCGGATTGCTTTGCAATCTCATCATCCAGTGCCGAAATGCGATCAGAAAGGACAGAAACCAACGCTGCTAAATCTTGCGTTTGTCCCGCAACACTTGTATTCAACTCACCAGCATCAGAGACAAACAAATTATCAAGCACAAACTGCATATTGCCGGGCAGTTCGGTGGATGATGCGTAGGCTTCGGCCTTTAACAGGGCAATGGCAAGGGCATTGGTCGATAGCGAACCTTCACCCCCTGTTGCCACTTGCGTCAACAGTCCATTGGCATCATCGAAGAGACGCACTAATTCCCGTTGTGTCTCATAGAGATTGGTCAGCTTAACAATCCGATTTTGCACCTGCTCGTTAAAGACGGCAATCTTGGTCTCCAAATCGGCGTCAGCATAGGCTTGAAACAATTCGCCTTTGGTTGTCTGTTCTGTCTCCAGTGCTTTTAACCGATTGGCAATCTCCGTCTCTACATATTGTGTAAATAGATCTGCACGTATCCGCTGATCTTCTTCTAAGGCCAAAATACGATTGGTTAACAGCGTCTCTGCATATTGATTAAAGAGTTCCGTCCGCACCGTGCGGTCAGCCTCAAAGACAACAATACGGCTTTGACTCTCGGCATCAATCATGGCCGAAATCATCTCGCGTTTGCCCTCTTGCTCTTGTTCAAACGCTAATAGCCGATTTTGTACTTGGGCATTTGTATACGACACAATAATCTCATTCTGTGTATCAAGTAACTCAGTCAAAATCGAGGTTAGCGCAGTCTGCTTCCCTGCTTGAATCCCTTCAATCAACGCAGTCTT
>JBCCFC010000148.1:0-15689 GCA_039029935.1 Chloroflexota bacterium | reverse complement strand
CCGGAACTAGGCAATCTTAGCAAACTCGGTAATTTTGAACTTTATAGCAATCAGTTAAGCAGCCTTCCAACTGAATTGACAAAACTTAATCTATGGTATTTATTTGATATTGGCTATAATCGACTTGTTGTCGCAGACTCAGAACTCTTGGACTTCGTCAATGCAAAAGATAGTAATTGGGCGTCTACCCAAACCATCGCACCTATTGAGGTAAGCGCAACGGCATTGTCCGATACAAGCATCCAGTTGGATTGGACAGCGATTCCTTTTCGGAGCAAAGATGGTTACTACGAAATCAGCATTGCCACCGATGATACATTCATGGTTCACGGCACAACGTCAAATAAGGTAAGCAGTAGCTATGTGATCACTGGCTTGAGCCCAGAGACAACATACACGATTCGTCTCCGTACTTACACTGCCGCGTGGGAAACGCAGCAAAATGAACTTTGGAGTGACTACAGTGAAACCGTTTCGGCGACAACGCTTATGGCGGAACCTACGTCTACACCAACCAATACCGAGACACCGACATTTACCCCTACACCAACACCAAGTGCAACGTACACCGCGTCTCCAACACCAAGTGCAACGTTTACGGCGTCCCCAACACCTACCTACACGGCATCCCCAACACCAACATTTACTTCGTCACCCACCAATACCCCAACATCAACCTCAACACCCACCTCAATACCAACAGCGACACCGTCACCAACATCCACGCCGACAGGTGTCCCAACACTGACGGATACATCGTCACCAACGTCTACACCAACAACCACACCGACGCCATCAACCACACCGACGCCATCAGCCACTGCGCCTCCATCACCGACAGCGACACCGACATCTACCCGCCCAGCCAATGATGACTCAGGAGATGTATACGAAGCCGATGATGAATGCGCAAATGCACAAGGCATTGAAACAAATGGCAACCCCCAGCTACACACCTTCCATGATCAGGGTGACGAAGACTGGGTGTTTTTTCAGGGAGACGCAGGAACACGCTATCGCATTGAGGTTGACATTCCTGTCAATTCAAGGGCGGATGTTGATATGAACCTTTATGCTGATTGTGGTACATTGCCGACCGATTCGTGGAATGAGTCCTTTACACCGAGTGTACGCATGGAACTTACAACACCCACATCTGGCCCTGTTTATATCAAATTGACAAATTACGACGCGACGATTAGCGGACAACATATTTCCTATCAACTCAAAGTGCGCTCATTACCAGAAGCACCAGAGAGTGGCGTCGCAATTATTGTCGCGGGGCGGTTGCGCGGTGACGACCGTTTACAAGAGAACATTCACCATGTGACGGATATGTTCTACCAGGCCTTATTAAGCAACGGGTACACAAGTGATGATGTCTATTATCTGGCAACAGACTCTAGTTTAACTGGTTACGATGATGCTGCAACCGTCGAAAACCTACGATTAGCCATTACAGATTGGGCAAAGAATCGGGTAAGTGCAGCCAAAGCATTGACCTTATACTTGATTAATCATGGTGGACGTGATTTGCTATTTTTGGACGATTTACGCGGCGAACGGCTCACACCTGCCTTGCTAGACGAATGGCTAGATGACTTACAATCTGCTGTTCCAGAAGTCAAAATCAACGTGATTGTTGAATCCTGTCATTCTGGTAGTTTTATTCATGGCGAAGACAGCATTTCTGGTTCTAACCGCATTATTCTGACCTCAACCAATGTCGAAAACGATGCCTATGCATCGCGACATGGTGCTCATTTTTCTGATTACTTGATTGGTCATATTCGTCAAGGATATGATTTAACGAGTAGTTTTCAGTTTGCCCAAGAAAGGATTTCTTTGCTGAATGATTTTCAGCAACCTTGGCTTGATGCCGATGGTGATGGTGTTGTCAATGAAGACTCGGATTTTGCGCTTGCTCGACAAACGGGCTTTGACAATCCAGGCTCCTTTCCTGATAACTGGCCTCCATATATTGCCAATGTCCAAGATATGGCAGCCACTATCATACACGCTCGGCAAGCCATCGATAATTTTACTCGTGTTATCCAAGCAGAAGTCCATGACAATTTCCGTGTCCGCGAGGTTTGGGCTGTCATTTATCCACCTTCCTATGAACCACCTGCCAGCGGGCAAGAATTGGTCCAAGAGCCTGAACTAGCGGTATTATTACAGCCTATGGAGGAGGAGCATATGTATGCAGCGAAGTATGGTGGGTTTACAGAGCAGGGAATCTATACACTTCACATTCATGCAGTCGATGAAGATGGATTTGAAGCAGCACCTGTGATACTACAAATTGACATGACTGAACCGACAGGTTCAAGTGGTGAAACAGTCTACTTACCTGTGATTACACGTTAAAATGTATATTAGATAATGGAGAAATCTGATAACTTAATGACGATTATCAGATTTCTCCGAGGCTCTCGACGATCTTCACAAATCGATTGGGCAAATTGGCTACGTAGAAAGTCTTCCATCTTTCAAAAAGAAATTGTTGAACCCATATCATCCTTGCATAGCTGCACAACACTCAAAATCAACATTAATGGAGATTAAATGGCGATTACCTATCCTACACCGCATCTTAAAAAGCTCAATGCAGCCCTGAATAACAATAAACTCCCGCATATTGAAAAGCCCTTTTTAGAAAACGCTCTCATTGCTTATGAAAATTGGATAGAAGGTATGCGAGGTGTGCCTGCTGTTGATGAAACGTCAGAAATGACAGTCGAATACGTCGCGAATCAGCTTGTACAGCTTTTAAATACATACAAACTGTACATTGATTTAAACATCATCTGCGATAGCCCTGGTGACTTTCTCTACCGACAAAAAGGCCAACTAAAACTTGATAACACGATTATTGAAGAATTTTTGCCCTACTTAATCTTCAAAACAATCCCGTTTATCAAGGATGACTATGAGGTAGGGCCAAAACCCTGTTATGCTGCCATGTATTTTGATTCCAGTCTGGGTAGGCTTCAATCCGGCGGTGGTCCACAACTGCGTAGAAAGGAGCAGGATTTTGTCATCAGTCGTCAGCTATTCATCAAAGCATCTCACCATCCCGACTTTACCGATTCAGTCGAGCGAAGTACGTATCTTGATTATATTGTTGCAGAGTGTAAGACAAATTTGGACAAGACAATGTTCCAAGAGGCGACAGCAACTGCACACGATACAAAATCAGCAGTTCCCGGTGCAAATTATTATTTACTCTGTGAGTGGCTGGATATGACCCCTGTGAGTACCGCTTCAACTGATATTGATGAGGTTCTGATTCTACGCAAAGCAAAAAGAATCCCATCCAATATTCGGCGGCATTTTAGCACAGTCCAAGGTCGAGCAGATGCAAGAAACGAGTTTGAACGATTTCTGACTGAAAACCCGTTTGAACCCGACGTGTTTCTGCGATTTGTCAATCACATCCTCAGTGTACTTGAAAATGAAGACCCGATTGAAGAAGATGTACTCAATACAGGTTACTTTTAATCTGACAAACTTTTGGAAAGAGATATACTTAGTGAATTTTGAAATCGGTCTGATGCTTCCGGATTATCCACCTTTATTCTGGGTAAGTGCTATCTTTTGTATGATCCTGATCGGTGTGACCAAAGCAGGTTTTGGCAGCGGTGTCGGCCTCATCGCAACCCCACTGATGTCCCTTTTTATTCCGGTAGCAGATGCTGCAGCCCTGCTGTTACCACTCTTGATGACCGCTGACTTCATCTCCATCCGCCACTACTGGGGTGTCTTTGATCGCCGCAGCCTGCTCATTCTGTTTCTGCCGTCGCTCATTGGGATTGCCATTGGTGGCTGGTTCTTCCACTCATTAAGCGGGAATGATGCTTTATTACGGACCAGCATCGGTGTGTTAGGGCTGATTTTTGTCCTCTTTCAGGTCAGCCGCGCCATAATTTTTGGTGCATTGGAAGGCTATCGGTTTCCCACTGTCGTTGGCTTGCTGATTGGCGGCATCTCGGGGTTTACCTCAACGCTTGTTCATGCAGGTGGTCCCCCCGCATCCGTCTATCTATTGCCACTGAAATTACCCCGTCAAATTTTTGTGGGAACGATTCTCAACCTCTTCTTTTTTATGAACTACATCAAACTGATCCCCTACTATTCATTGGGGTTGTTAAATGTTGGCAACCTCACCACAATCCTATTATTGGCCCCCCTTGCTTTTGTTGGTGTATGGATTGGGTTGGCACTCAATCGCCGTTTTAATGAAAAGTGGTTTAACCGTGTGATTTATACCATGCTTTTTTTGGTTAGCATACAGTTGGTCGTTGGGCAGAGTTTATTGAAGTTATTGTGGTCGTGATGAGATAATGGGCTAGCTGTTCGGTCGGGACTTAGAGTGCAGATTTTATGATACGCGGATTTTCCAATCCGCGCATCCTGAAACCTGCACTCTACACCTCCTCGCGACACACCACGATCACTCCACAATCACCCGTCTCAACCGTACCGACTCCCCACCAACCACAATTTCCGGCACAACTCCCTGTCCATCAAACAGCACATCCACCGACCCACGTACAAACTCCCCATCATACCACTGCGCCGTTGGATATTGCCATCCCGCTAACGGCATTCTCACGGCCTGCCCACCCAACGTTAGCGTAAATTGTGAATCAGTAGGC
This sequence comes from Chloroflexota bacterium, assembly GCA_039029935.1. Lineage (GTDB taxonomy): Bacteria > Chloroflexota > Anaerolineae > Caldilineales > Caldilineaceae. Next base: position 11,028 of record JBCCFC010000148.1, on the reverse strand, counting down.
CAATCATCGGGCAGCATGTCAGGAGCCTGCCAATATAGATTGAAATGCACCCAATCACCCGCACGGAGAGGGACCGTCGGGTCATGTGCATAACCACGTTTGTGTACATCATACCCGACCAGTGTCACGGGACCCAGCAGACGGTTGATTCGATGATGCATAGGAATGATTGACTGGAGTACGTCGGACGAAACCGTTTCATCTGCTCGTTGAATCGTGAGTGTGGTCAACGCAAGTGCGTCATTTCCCGCTCCAACCGCCAACCGCTCACTTGTCTCTACATGATACAGTGCCAAAATCACGCGGTAATCACCCGGCGGCGTCCCAGGAGGAATCATCACACCATGATTATCGATTACAACACGATTAGGTTGCCAGTCCGTGGTTGGCAACGACCCGCCTCTTGGCTCACTATCACGTTGGGCAACCACCTGATTGGCTGTGTTCAATATCTGAATTGTCACCTTGAACCGCTCTGGAATCGTCTGCAATGGAAGCCATTTCAACTGAAATAGCGCAACCTGCCCCGCCTGAATGGTTTGGCTTGATGTACAGAAGTCTTGTAGTGCTGTCATGTCCCCAAAAATAGGCATCTGTGCCTGACCATGACATGTTAAGGTATTGGGCAAACTGTAGGTGACAAAACGCAGATTCCCCTGCCAGCTATCTAAGCCTTTGAACGCGTTTGCATCCAACCACCGCTCAACCACGCGTTCAGGATCAGACTCATCCGTTGCCCAAAAGAGTGCAAACACATCCTGTTTGGTCCTGACAGCGTCCGCCAACAGTGCTTGTGTGGTGTCTGCATCAGGGGGGCGAGTCTGTGGTAGTGCCAAGACAGGCAGTTGTTCGGTGCTATTTCGGGGACTTTGTGCGTCGGTTGATGGATTGTAATAAGACCAAACTTCTTGCTGTCCTGGGGCATTGAGGATGACCAACGACGTTTCAACTGTGCCAACCGCGTTGACATAGGCTGAGACACCTGCATAGTTGTCACGCACAAAGGGATTGGTGTAGTAGCTTGGCATTGTCTGGTAGACCAACCCAACGACAAAAAACAGAATGGCAACTGTCCCCAGTGGGCGAAAAGGGGTGGGTAGTATTTGTGGCGCACCTGCGACTAGTAGGACCCACAGCGGTGAGGCCATCAGCAAAAATTTCATAAAGGCATCGCTAAACAATCCCAGCCCAAATATCAAGGCTATCGGCGCAAAGAATGCAATGATAATCAGGTGGGTTGAGCTGTACCTGCGTATCGCGATGATACCCGTGATTGGCAGAATTACGCCACCAACCAACCAGAGCCAGTTGGGTTGGGGCATGTCAAGCGGTCCAACAAGTAATGTTTCGAGTGTACGCTGCCCACCAGCAATCAAGTGAACAACTTCACCTCCTTGGGGCCAATTGAGAACCCGTTCAATTGCAGTGGGTAGCCAAGGCAGAAAGGCGAGAATAATGATGATATTTATAGCAATATAATAGCGTATTGTGATGCTGTGGTTGGTTTGTCGATTGATGAGTATGTGCCAAAGCCATGCTGCTGAGGTTGCGGCAAGCACAATTGGAAAACTGTAGTGTGTCCACAAACCTGCAATGCCTGCAAGACAGAAACCAACAGATGAGGTGGTGATTTGTCTGCGGCTTGGACTCGACTGCATGAGCACCAGCCATGCCCAAAGAAGCAGACCTGTTTCCAGCGCAAGCAAGATATACATGCGGGCTTCTTGGCTGTAGTAGATTTGAAATGGATTGAGCGCAGCAATGAAAGCTGTGAGCAGTGGCAACCTGTAGTCCGTCCACCCTGGGCCGGACTCTTTGCGGAGCGCGATGGCTATCTGATAAACAACAGCGACCAATAGCGTTCCTATAATGGCCGAAAAACTGCGCATCCCAATCACATCACGGCCAAACACACTCGTCCATATCTTGAGCAGCCAATAATACCCCGGCGGGTGAATGTCTGCTGCCGCATTACGCGCAATCTGGTCAAAGCTGCGTGAGAGCAATGCCCACGTGTTGCCCTCATCGCTCCACAAACTACTGGCATCAATCGCATAGAAACGCAGAACCGCTGCCAACAAGAGGATTGGATAAATTACATTCGCCTGTTTGAGCAAGCTTCGTCGTACAGACGCAGAATTCATTCTGCGGACTGCTCCTTTATACCCAACCCCTGTGTATACGACTTTATCGCCTCATATACTGGCTGCGGTGTAAAATCGGGTGCCAACAATCGAAAATATGCTTCGGGTTGACGGTTACTTTCCCATACATCCGTGGCTCGTTTCAAATACCATGTGTTGGCGACACCGACCCAAGGCCATTCGTTAATGACGCGCTCATAGGCAAGGGGTAAATAATCGGCCTGTTGATCCACCGTCACACGCCCATAACGTGGGTCAACATCATCTGGCGCAGCATTCCAGTTCATCTCTGCAATCCAAATCGGCTTGTGTGCATCCCCATTTTTGACCATCAAGTCGCGGATAAAGCGGTGGCGGCTGATGTTGATCACCCTTGGATGCATCCGGCTATCGGTTGGACCACTATACAGCCCATAGCCCTGCACAGCCACGATATCAAAATAGTCCGCAGCCCCTGCATCATACATACGCTGTAAAAAGAGCATATCGCTGAGACTGTTGGTGGGTGGTGCATTGGCAGGCTGCAAGTTGATCGTAGCCGCCATCGCACCTGCAATGATCACCACCTCTGGGTCGGCTTGACGAGCGGCTTCCGCCCCTGCCTTTAATAACTCGACATAGGCTTCGGGGTTAATTGGGTAGACACCCCATTCTGGATATATATTGGGTTCGTTCCATAGCTGATAGTAGCGGACGCGTCCCTGATAACGGCTCACCACCGCAGACACAAAATCGGCAAAATCCTGTACATTGTCGGGTGGTGCATAGGTTCCGACGTCATCCCCCTGCGCACGTGTCCATGATGGTGGATTGCTGAGACGCACGATGAGTTCCATACTCTGCGCTTCGGCACTATCCACTAGGTGATCATATTTATCCCATGCCGAACGATAGGGTTCATGACGTCTGTCCTCAAAGTCACCCTTGGCATGGATTTCGATATCCTCCCAAGGAAACTCCTGACGCAGCCAATGAAACCCAGCCTCTGATGCCATTTGAATTGCCAATACCCGCTTGGCTGGATCAGCTTCCTGCTCCAAAAAGACATTCACCCCAAATGGGTGTACGTCGGCATGAGGAATAGGACTATCTGCTGCCAGCGACAGTCGTGGCCGTAGCAAATCCGAGGCAAGGTCTGTCAATCCTTTGACCTGTGCGCCAAATTCATGCTCACCTGTGTGTTCCCAGAGCCATGTTTGTGTCGGTGTCATCGCCAACAACAAAAAGGCCAGCCCGCCGATGATGAGCAAGCTGACCCAGAGTGTGATGAGTTGGTAGAACGCTTTTTTGATGCGCATTTTTCTGATGAAGTAGGTCGGTAAATCAGTAGGGCGGTAGGTCAGTAAAAGGTTACTAAAAACCGAGCTACCGACCAACTGATTTACCGACCTACCGACTTACCGATCAAAAACCGGCAAACGTAATATCCACACACTGTGTGCTCTGCCCCACAGTGTAGGTCCACTTCTTTGACAGCGGAGTCAAATCGCCAAAGTTGTTATTCAATCCTCCATGCGGGATTGGCCCCGGACATTCGACAATAAAAATTTCAACAGGCGTTCCCGGCGGCGCAGGTCCACCAAAAGGACTAAAGCCCCAGTTCCCATCACCGACACCATCACAGCCAGAACACTTTGTTTTTCGTGGCTCATAGAAGTGGATATGAATACAAACTGCATTTTTTAACTCGTTGCGACCATTGCGAATAACCCCTTTAAAATATGTATTACCAGCGTTGGGGTCACACTTCACAAATTGATCGATCAACGTGTAGCGATAGCTTGGCTCCGGTGGTGGGGCAGGCGTGGGTGGTGCGGAAGGTGTATTGGTTGGTGGCACAGCCGTTGGTGGTATAGCCGTTGGTGGCGGTGGTGGTGGCTGGGTAGGCGGTGCATAGGTAAAGGTTGGTGTTGGCGGCGGTGGTGCATAGGTAAAGGTCGGTGTTGGTGGAATTGCCGTTGGCTGTGGTGGCGGTGGAATATTAGCCGCAACCGCTACACTGCCTGTACTGACAGGTGTGACCAATTGACCAAAAACCCAGCCGTTTAGCCCGTTAAAGTTGATCTGCCACCAAGAATTGTCATTGCTCCGACCTGTCACGGGGAAACGTTGTCCGATTTGAGCAGACCCAATAATGCTGTAATTGGTCCCTGGTCCTTGACGGATGTTGATGGGACTATTAATAACGACCTCTGGTTGCGGCACAGCTGTAGGTGGTATAGGTGTATTTGTCGGTGGTGGAGCCTCTTCCTGTGCTGGCTGTTGAGCCGTATCAGGCGCAGGTGCATCAGGTGGCGGATTCCCTTGTGGTGGATTCTCTGGCGGTGGATTTTGTTGCGGATTTTGTGCGGGTTGATTTTGTGCTGCCTGTTGTGCAGCTTGTACCGTTGCTAACGCTTCAATCGCCTTGGCTGTGGCTAACTCATCCGGATTGACCACCGCCGGTTGCACGATGGGCGATGGCGTAAAGGTTGGGGCACTTGTCCGTGTTGGCACAGGGGTTGGTGCTGGTTGCGCACATCCAACCAACCCGATTAGTGATAAAATTAGGATACCCAGAAAAATATGTAGTCTATTCATAGTGTAATTCCGCACCCAACTCCTTTGTACTCACAATATAGTCTGGGACTTGCGCAGTTGAGCATTGATTATGTTCGCAGAGCTTTATATATCAAGCCCTACGACTGCGCCAGTCCCTCCGTTTCAATCTTGTCCCATCCAATGCAATGACTGGACTGATACACTGGCTGAGACATACTGATCTTTATTGTAATCAAAGTGGAGTTGATTGTAAAGACAGGTGTACGCTGTTTGAGCTACAGCAATGCGATATCACCTGAGATATCACCCTATGCACCTCGTTTACGCTTGCCACCATGCCGCCCTCGATAGCCTGGCGCTGTAACCTCGCAAAAACGACAGCGTTCTGTATCCAGCATTCTCGTTTGGAGCCTTGGATCAATCTCGTTCAGTGAAGTAGTCGTTGTAATCACCGTTGGCAACATAGCAATATAACGATGATTCAACAACTGAAACATCTTCTCCTTGGCCCAAGGGGTTGCGCTCTCTGTCCCCAAATCATCCAGTATAAGCAGTGGAACCCGCTTGATTTCATCAAAACGTCGATCATAAGGCATGTTTGACTGCGGGCTAAACGAGGCACGCAAATGGTCCAGTAAATCTGGCACAACCACAAACATAGCCTCTCGCCGATTTTGTGCAACCTGATAATTCGCAATCGCCGCTGCCAGATGTGTTTTACCACAACCATATGTTCCATGCAAGACAAGCCACCCTTGCGGATTTTGTGCAAACTGAAGACACATTTGGGTGATTTTTTCCAAATTAAGCAGCTCATCTGCCACCAGATCGCTACGACGATGATTGAAGGTACTAAATGTCTGGTTTTGATGCAATCCCAGCGTACTGAGTTCGGCTGGCTTGGTTCGTTTTCCCCCAGTTCGGTAGTCAGGGGCCGTTATGGCCAATGACTCGACCAACCGAAAATCAGACAGCCGACTGGCAATCCGGTGTTCCATGTCCTCAATCCGCTGATTGGTGGTGATTACGGTTGGGGCTTGCTTATTGTACCGATGGTTGAGGATTTGGAAGAGTTTTTCCTGCGCCCATGCTGTGCCATTGTGTGTGCCAAAATCATCCAAAATCAAGAGTGGTGTATTCCGTACTTGGTCAAACAGATCATCATATGCCCACTCTGCTGATGGATTGTAGGTTGCACGCAGATGATCCAATAAATCAGGCACAGTCATAAAAATGACTGATTCTCCACGTTCCAACCGCATATTGGCAATGGCTGCCGCCAGATGCGTCTTGCCACACCCATATCGACCACTAATCAAGAGCCAACCAAAGGGGTGCATGGCATACTCCAGACATTGTTGATGGGTGATTTTGAGGTTATTGCCAATCTCATAAGAAACCTCTAACTGCGCATAGTCAATCACAAAGTTGTCAAAGGTTTTTTGTTGCAGACCATCCATATTGCTAATACGCATCAGCGATTGTTTGCGGCGTTCGGCTTGGTTAGAGGACGAACAGCTACAGGGAACCGCCTTGCCAAAATCGGGATGCCCTCTGGCGACATTGAGCTGTACAAAGCCCATGCCATGACACTGCTCACAAACAGACAATGTTTGCGAATACCCTGACTGCGAATACCCTGCCTGCGAATATCCTGCCTGCGGATATCCTGCCCCCTGAAGCGAGGTATACTGCGATGATTGGGGCTGTCTGTGACCATTCGTATAACCGGTGCTTGATGGTCTAGTTTGTGGCGGGGTTGATGATGGTTCCTGTACGCGGTAAGCATTGGGTGGTGATTGGATGGCTGAACGATAGTGCTGATCATAGCCAAATGATTGCGTTGGTCTAGGCGATATTGTCCGACCTGCTCCATTACCCAACTCAGTTGTTACCGCTGTTGTCAACCCATTCGTGCCTCCATTTGTATGCTGTATGTTTTGCGCATAGCCATTGCTAGATTGCGCAAGTAAATAAGGATTGTGGTTAGCAGGCGTTGACGTAGACTGAGGCGGTGTCTCATCCTGCTCCAACTGATTGCCCATGACATAGGCCGGATCATAGTAATCCTCTCGAAATTCAGCAGGCAAGCTGTTATACTCTTCGTCTGACACCTGTTCAGGGACGCGTCGAGATACACTGTCTGACCAAGATTCAGATGATGGTAGATGCACTAGATCATTATGATGATCTATGGATTCGGCGTAAAGTGTATCCTGTGTACCTGTGCGAGACTTATCTGCTTCTTCAAACTCATCGAATAATGATGTCTGCAAAATCGTCTGGGATGAGTGGATTGGTATCTGGGGCTGGCGGCTCGGCGTAGTTGGCTGCTGCGTTTGCGGGTTGCCCTGCTGACGATTGCCCTGGTGCTGACCCTGTGGATATTGACCCTGTGGATGCTGACCCTGTATCTCGTGATTTAGGATATCGCGTATTGCTTTCATGACGAGTTGTATTTTTTCCTTCGGTTTCCCATCGTTTTAAAACTGATTGAATATAGCGTAATGCCCGTTTATTCCGTCCCACAGCAATGTCAAATGCTTCGTCGATCCAATTGGGTGGGTATGTCTTCTCCATATCGCGTAGCTGATCCGCAATCAGCGGAGTCATCATACCGATGTTTTGCTCATATAACACAAAGATGTTGGGGCGGTCTACATGTACGGTAGCGTCGTCCGGCAGCACCGCCTGCAACTCATGCAACTTACCCTGACGAATCATGGCAATGGCCTGTCTTCCCTTGGGCGTGTTCATAAAATACCAATCTTCATAGACTGGGGTTCCAATTCCCGCATCCAGCCCTGCATCTTCACCCGCGCTCTGTTCAATGGCTAGTTTCAGCAACGTATTCCGTGCCACCACCCGTTCCAGTGCCTCATTGAGGACATCTATGGGCAAGCGCAAATCATTGCCAACACTCAACGTCTGTAGCAGTGCCGCATTGTTGCGTAAATCCTCTCCACGCAGATAACGATACTGCCCATCCTGTGTGTTCAGTAGCCAGAAACAGTAAAGGGTTAACTTTAGCTCGGTCAAATCATCGATCAGCGGCAATAGATCGTTAAAAAACAGATCGGGGATGATGACTGGTTTCATTTTGACATCGGGAAACCCGATAAACCCTGTTTGTTGCATAAACACTCTCTCTAATAATCTAAGTCTGTCCGTTGAATCTCTAAATCTCGGAACTGTGTCAACTCCTTGCGGAAGAAGAGACTTACAGTCCCAGTCGAACCGTGACGATGTTTAGCAATAATAATATCCGCTATGTTCTGGCGGTCTGTATCTTCAATATAATAGTCTTCCCGGTAAATAAACATAACAACATCCGCGTCTTGCTCAATGCTGCCACTTTCTCTTAAATCAGACAACATAGGTCTTTTATCAGACCTAGATTCCACCGCACGGCTCAACTGGCTCAACGCTACCACTGGCACATTCAATTCACGCGCCAGCCCTTTCAACGAGCGGCTAATATAGCTGATCTCCTGTTGGCGGTTCTCGTTTTGCTTGCCACCACCCTGTCCGGTCATCAACTGCATGTAGTCGATGAGTACGAGGTCTAGGCCATGCTCGGCATAGAGACGACGGCACTTGGTGCGAATATCGGTAACGCTGGCGGCAGGTGTATCGTCAATAAAAATATTTTTGTCCGAAAGCATGTTGGCCGCTTCCATCAAAATCGGCCATTCCTCTTCGTGAATGTCACCCAAACGTAGTCTATGACTATCAATGCCCGTTTCCATTGAGAGCAGACGTTGTACAAGCTGGTCATTGCCCATCTCTAAGCTAAAAATACCAATGCGCGCATGAAAATTTTTAGCAGCGTTTTGTGCCAATGAAAGGGCCAAACTGGTTTTGCCCATACCAGGGCGAGCCGCCAGAATAATCAAATCACTCTTTTGGAAACCGCCTAGCATTTCATCCATCGCTGTAAAGCCAGTGGGAACCCCCATCAGCGCATCTTGGTTGCGTGACAAAAAACTGATGCGGTCCACAACACTGTGCATGATGGAGCGGATGGGTGTTAGGTCACGGTGGATACGGCTTTCTGTGACACCAAAGATGATCTGCTCGGCGCGATCCACCACCTGATCGACATCTTGGCTCTCATCATAGGCCAACTCGGCAATTTTACCCGCCGAGGTAATCAAGCGACGTAGCACCGCCGTGCGCTCAACGATGCGCGCATAGTTATCCACATACAATGCCGTCGGGGTGCTTGTACTCAGTTCGGTGATGTAGGCGGGGCCGCCTACTTCCTCCAACTGCCCACGTCGCTCTAACTCATCGGTCAACGTCACAAAGTCGAGCGGTTCACGACGTTCGTGTAGTGAGAACATGGCATCATAAATCCAGCCATGCCGCTCACGGAAAAAGTCTTCGGGGCGAATAAAATTGGCAATCTTGATGATGGCGTCGGGGTCAATCAACAGCGAGCCAAGGACCGCCCGCTCTGCTTCGAGATTGGCGGGAATGCTTTTTATCGGTGGCTCTGAGCTCGCCTGCCTCGATGAACCACCAGCCCCCGATGAGCCACCCGCCCCAGATGAGCGACCAACAAAGTCCCCTTCGCCGTTGTTTCTCGGAGAGGATGCAAACCCATCTGTCTGCTCCGCTTGGGCAAACCCGTTTTCGATGGGATACGCATCTGTATACCCATTATGGAGACTTTGGTTAAACCCTATGTCCAATCGGTCATCAACATTTGCCACGGTCACAGATGCAAAGTCTATCGCACCACCCTCACCATATGTATTGTCTGGCTCAAAGTCCGTGCCGACATCATACATATGGATAGACTCTGACACGGCAGGTGCATAGTGGGTTGCGTCAAAGGGGGCGCCTTCTGCCATCGTCACAGATGTATCATAAGAATCCACTGCCGGTAAGCCCGCCTGATGCTCTGTAACAGCATTGGACGGGTCATGGGACATGGTTTCATCCTGTATGATAGACATAATATTATCAGCCGGAGCGAACTGGTCAGGATAGTGACCAACTGGGGACTCTTCCAGAAGTTCCAACCCCTCGGCGTCTTGGGTGTCTTCGCTATTGTTGGAGATAGTATCCGTGACAAGTTTGTCCATAGTTTAAGATTGGTTATTTGAGAGATTTGATACTTCAAACCCCATTGGTATCAAGCTAAGAGCTTGCTGGTATTTGGTATGTTGGTATTCAGTACGTCGGTATCTTCAAACCTCTACGAGCATAACTCTGTGTATAAATGGTAGGATAAGCTGTGGAGAAATTTTTCTCCATAGGGACAAAACGGCGAAGCCATAAACATGGCTTCGCCGTTTTAGTACATAATTGGCACGTTATTTCGCAGAAATACGCTACAAATTAAGATGGACTTGCTACGTTGCTGATCTCATATCTGCCCAATAAATAGGGGATAGTATAGATTTGAACTATCAAGTTGCTACGATTACCGCAGAAGATTGAGTTGATACCTACACTCAATCTTTTTGTCTAATTGTTTCTCTGAGCACCCAAAATATTGTCCAGGTCTAGCCCTTCGACAAATTCTGTAAATGCACCCAAATCCCCAATAGGCGTATCGTCTTCATCATCAAAAGAGTCTGGCCCGTCAACGGGTTCACCTGTCAAGCTAATTTCGTCGTCTGGTAGCAGACCTGCTGAATCCATGATTTCATCAGACACATAAAGCGGTGCATTGACACGTACTGCCAAGGCAATGGCATCGCTTGGGCGGCTATCAAGCTCGACATTATCACCATTCACATCAAGCACGATATTGGCAAAGTAGGTGTTTTTGTCTAAACCATTGATGAGAATATGCATGACTTCACCATCCAACATCTCAATGGCTGTCTTTAATAAATCGTGTGTCAAAGGACGGGGTGTGTCAACCCCTTGTAGTTGCAGCGTAATCGCATCTGCTTCAAAAGGACCAATCCAAATGGGTATCAGTTTTTCACCATCTTCTTCACGGAGTATTACCACTCTGTGTTGTGACATCAAACTTACCCGAATGCTATCGATTGTTACTTCGACCATTCTACAATCCCCCGGGTTTGGTGCAGATGGAACACATCTCTTTCAAAAATGCTCTCCCACACCATCCTATTATATCAATTGATATATGTTTATCTGCCTGTGAAGTGAAAAACATGGCACATTTGTCAATCTCATGTCCTCTACCCACGGCAGTATTGCTTTTTGTTAATTAACTCTTGGCTGGGATTATAACACAACTAAAATTTGACGCAAAGTGAAATTTGCTCAATTTGTAATAAAATCAGTGAAGAGTGATTAGTGAACAGTGAACAGTGAACAGTGAACAGTGAACAGTGAACAGTGAACAGTGATTAGT
>JBCCFC010000147.1:0-15690 GCA_039029935.1 Chloroflexota bacterium | reverse complement strand
TTGGTTTGATTTAACAGGCTACCTGCATTTGGAGCAGGTTTTGACACAAGATGAGTTGGCCGCGGCGCAAGCAGCCGCGCAACGATATGTAAGCGCAAGCCCCGACCAACTCATCTTGTGTCAAAACCTGCTCCAAATGCAGGTAGCCTGTTAAATCAAACCAATAACGTTGTTCTGGTGTCATCTGTGGACCTCGTTTTGTAATGATAATGGGTTATTGTACCATCAGCTATACAGGTGTCAAACAATGAAAATTATGGCCATGAACTATAGCCATTTGACGGCACTCATCAAACGGCTTATACTCTGTTTTGACTCGTCAGCTCAATAGTTGATGCTGAATGGTTGACGGCGAGCGATTGATACTCTATCGTCAAAGGATTGCATTATGGGGCTTACATCTACAGAAATTCAAGCATTTCAAAACGAAGGCTACCTCATCCTCCCCAAACTTATTCACGGGGAAAAATTGGCTCATTACAAGCATGTTCTGGATACACTTGTCGAGCGCGCCAGCGTCCTGTCAGAATCACGCGATGGACTCAACTTGCAGCCAGACGCCGAGGGCAACCTGATACCGGGTCGCTTATTCAAGGTACAAGGTGTCTGCGTGGTTGAGCCGCGTGTACTGGCATTGGCGCGCGAACCCGAAATCACCGCCCGCGTTGAGTCGCTCATCGGGGCACAACTCCACATGTTTGGCTCAAAATTCTTTCCCATGCTACCACACGGCGGCACATCAACAGGCTGGCATCAGGACAACCACTATTTTGGGACCGTTTCACACCGTGTCGTCAGTTGTGGTATCTATCTGGAAGAGACGGATGAGTCCAATGGATGTTTGCGGCTTATCCCACGCAGTCACTTGACCGGGGAACTTGTAGACCATAGCTTTGGAGCGGGCACATTTGCACATGGTTCATGGGCGCAGGTGGATGAATCGCAAGCACTGTCAGTCGAGTGTCCTGCTGGCACTGTTGTGTTGTTTTCGGCCAACCTATTACATGGGGCCACCACCAACAGCAGTAATCGCTCACGCTATAGCACTGCATGGCATTACATTCCAGCTGATTTAGAACTGGAGATGTTCCCCTTTGGTGAGTATGAGGATCGATATGCCGTGTGAGATTGCCAACGATGTTGAGGTTAGACCATGTTGATTACGCAAGTTACCTGTAAACCAGTCCGTATCCCGCTGTCGCAGTTTTTCTACAATTCGGACGGGGCTGGAACCAAACGTGAATGGGGCGGCAAGTTGAGTCGTGTGTCACCGAAGCGACCGTCACCCATTTTGGAATACCTGCTGGTCTTTATCGAAACCGATGAGGGATTTTGTGGGATTGGGGAAGCACCAGCGGATATTGGCTTTTTTGGACAAACGCTGGAATCTATCTATTTTGCCATCAATGATTATCTTGGTCCACAGCTTGTGGGCAAAGACCCTCGTGAGATTCAATCCCTGCTTGATCTCATTGATTATCGAGAAAACAGTTCGGCCAAATCTGGGATTGACCTAGCTCTGCACGACCTTGTGGCGAAGGCGCAGGACCAAAGTGTGTGCGAATTTCTCGGTGGTCGCAAACGCAATCGCATTTCTGTGGCGATTGAGATTGCGGGCGGGTCGCCTGAGGATATGGCCAATGAATGTTTGAAATACATGGCAAAAGGCGTTCGCGCATTCAAACCAAAAATCGGTGGTATCCCGAAAAAAGATGCGGAGCGGTTGCGCGTCATCCGCGCTGCTGTCGGACCCGAGGTTTCTCTGCGCGCCGATGCCAACCGCGGTTACTCTGTGGACGAGGCAATTGAACTGTGCCGACTTGCGGAAACGTATGAGGTTGGCTTGGAGCTTTTGGAGCAACCCGTTGATTATTGGGATTTGCCGGGCATGGCCGCGGTTCGTCGTGCGGTGAACATTCCGATTGAAGCCGATGAGAGCTGCTTTAGCTATCACGATGCGGAGGCCATTGTGCGCGCCGAAGCCGCGGATGTGTTGAATATCAAAATTGCCAAAGCGGGTGGATTGTTAAACTCCATGAAAATCGCTGCGATTGCAGAGTCTGCCGGACTAAAATGTGTTCTCGGCACAGCTTTTGGTCTGGGACCAAAAATTGCGGCCAAACTACATTTGGCATCAGCCATAGGGATGCAGGATAGTGTTGAGTTTACTGAGTTGGGCTTGCATGGCCCCATGATTATCGGCTCTGACGATAAGCGGCTTTCATTACCGCTTGATGATGATGGTTGTCTACCTGTTCCCGATGGGTTGGGACTGGGCATCCAATTGGATCCTCAGCAGGTTGATGAATATTTCACGGCAATTCCGGATGTTTTCTGCGGGTGCTGAATGCTACAAAGCGAATTTTATAACAAAGGTGAAAATTATGATGTCAAAACAACCTAATATTGTGCTAATCGTTGCCGATGATCATGCACCTGCCGCTTTTAGCAGCTATGGCAGCACACTCATCCAGACACACAACCTAGACCGCATTGCCAACGAGGGGGTGCGCTTGGATCGCTGTTTTTGTACCAGTTCGATCTGCACACCCGCCCGCGCCTCGATCCACACGGGTAAATATAGCCATACGACGGGCATCAAAACGCTTAACGATGTCATCGACCAGACACAGGAAACGACGCTGGGTATGTTGCTCAATGATGCTGGCTATCAGACGGCCTTTGTCGGCAAATGGCATCTGGGGCATGGTGGCAACAGTGATCCCGCTGGCTATGACTATTGGAATGTTCTACCCGTGCAAGGGGCCTATACCAATCCGGAGATGATTGAGATGGGTGAGCGCAAGACCTTTCCAGGCTATGTCACCGATGTGCTGATGGATCATTCGCTGGCGTGGTTAGAGAAACGTACCCCTGACCAACCCTTCTTTCTTGTCTGTGCCAACAAAGCCCCACACGACCCCTTTATCCCCAACGAGAAACATCTGCACCTCTACGCCGATGAAGACATCGCAGAGCCACCCACCTTTGATGATGACTACAGCAACCGTGCTGCTGCTGCCGCCATGACCACCGAGCGCATTGACATGATGCATCTGAAAAACCACACGCCCGATACGCCACCAGCGGGATTATCGCCCCATGAACAGAAAAGATGGAACTATCAGAGCTATATGAAGGGCTATCTGCGCTGCATCGCCTCGGTGGATGAAAATGTGGGGCGGATGTTGGATTATCTGGACGAATATGGGCTGACCGAGAACACGATTGTCATCTACACCTCGGATCACGGCTTCTTCCTGGGCAATCATGGCTGGTATGACAAACGCTTTATGTACGAAGAGTCGATCCGCATCCCCTTCCTCATGCGCCATCCACAGTTCGTCATGCCGAACACCACCAGCGACAAGATGGTCCTCAACGTGGATTTTGCACCCACCCTGCTTGACTATGCCGGACTGCGTATACCTAATGATATGCAGGGACAGAGCATCCGTCCGCTACTTGAAGACCATGATGATGCCGCCACCAGCGACTGGAGCACCGCCATGTACTACCGCTACTGGATGCACCTCGCCCACTTCAACATCCCTGCCCACTATGGTGTGCGCACCGAACGCTACAAGCTCATCTACTACTATGGCGAGGCATTGGGGTCTGCGGGGGCGATTGACCAATCGACTGTGCCAGAATGGGAACTGTTTGATCTAGAGACGGACCCGCATGAGTTGATGAATCGGTATGATGATGCCGCCTATGCGGATGTGGTGGTTGCATTGAAGGAGGAGTTGGCACGGTTGCGTGGTGAGTTGGGGGATGACGAATGAGAGAAGTGTTCTGTTGATAGACCTATGAAATTAGGCAGGATACAAATGACAAGCCACCAAATGATTCTCCCCAACAGCCCGAAATTCGGGACGTTCTGTCTTGCAGATATCCATACGCTGCAAACAACGTGGATGAAAGGCACAGCCGCTGGGTGGGTCCGCCGGGTTGCCAATTTCGCCTGGAGCTGACTCAAGACCGGAAGGTTGATCGGGGTCTGGCTTGGGGATCGCGGCCATCAACGCCTGTGTATAGGGATGATGGGGTTGGGCAAAGACGGAGGCTTTGGGTGCGATTTCAACGATACGTCCCAGATACATAATGCCAACACGGTGTGCCATGTGTTTGATGACCGAAAGATCATGCGAGATAAACAGATAGGTCAGGTCCAACTCGGCCTGCAAATCGACCATCAGATTGAGAATCTGTGCTTGGATCGAGACATCCAGCGCGGAGGTGGGTTCGTCGGCCACGATAAAGCGTGGGTTCATGATCAGTGCGCGTGCAATCGAAATACGCTGACGCTGCCCGCCAGAAAAGGCATGGGGATAGCGTTTCAGATATTTGGCATCCAGTCCAACCAAGGACATCATCTCGACCACACGTGCATCGAGTTCGGATGACTTGGCAAGGTTGTTGATCACCAACGGTTCGGCGATATTGTCACGCACACTCATGCGTGGGTCCAGCGAGCTAAAGGGGTCTTGGAAAATCATCTGCGCTTGGCGGCGATAGGGTTTCAACTCACTGCGGCTTAGTTGGCTGACATCAATAACACCTTCATCTGGCAAGTCAAATTCGATTGTGCCCTCGGTTGCTGGATAGCCACGCAGCACAGTAAAGCCCAGCGTTGTTTTGCCACTCCCCGATTCACCGACCAACCCGACGGTTTCGCCGGGGTAAATCTCAAAACTGACATCATCGACCGCACGTACATGACCCACGACGCGCTTAAAAAAGCCCTTTTCAATGGGGAAGTACTTCTTGAGATTTTGTACACGCAGTAAGGGCGTGTTGGATTCTGTATTGGCTGTCATTTGGTTGCCCCTTCATCATACAAGAAACACCGCGCCCAATGCTTGTCATTCACCGCAATCAGATCGGGGTTCCGTGTTCGGCAATAATCCCAACGGTCGGGACATCGTTCGTAAAAGACACACTCGTTGGGCAGGTCAATGGGTTCAGGCACAAAGCCTTCAATCGTTTGTAGACGGGTATCGCTGCTGTCACCAAGTTGGATATCGGGAACAGCGGCCATAAGTCTACGCGTGTATGGGTGTTGTGGATTGTGGAAGATGTCGCGTACAGGTGCGGTCTCCACAATATTTCCCAAATACATGACCACGACGCGCTGCGCAATCTGGGCAATCACACCCAAGTCATGCGTGATGAAGATGATTGCCATGCCATACTTCTGTTGCAAATCTTTGAGTAAACGCAATATCTGTGCCTGCACCGAGACATCCAGTGCGGTGGTTGGCTCATCACAGATTAACACACGTGGTTTGGTCGCAATCGCCATTGCAATCATGGCGCGCTGTCGCATCCCACCAGAGAGTTGAAAGGGATACTCATCCACACGCTGTTCGGGATTGGAGATGCCCACATCCTCCAGCAGTTCGATGACCTGTTGACGTGCTTCATGCTTGCTCACCGGACGGTGGAGCAAAAGTGCCTCGGCAATCTGATGACCGACGGTATGCACCATCGAAAGCGCGTTCATCGGCTCTTGAAAAACCATCGTGAGCGCATCGCCACGAATCCGATGAATCTCACGACCATCGGGCGCAAGGTCGAGCAAGTTGGTGGCTTGACCGTTGTCAAAATAGAGGACCTCGCCCTCCGCTTTGCCCGGCGAACGCACAATATTGAGAATCGACCGTGCGGTAATGCTCTTGCCGCAACCCGATTCACCCACCAAGCCGACCAATTCCCCTTCATGCACATCAAAACTAATGCCGTCAACGGCTTTGAGTACACCTTGTGGTAGATGAAAATAGGTTTTTAAATCTCGAACAGAGAGTACAACATTATCATTCATAGTAACTCTTTCATGGTTGAAACAACCGCAGAGAGCGCAGAGAACGCAGAGATTCCCCAGAGTGAGCATCAAGTGGGTTTCTGCGTTTGCATTCGTTTTTTATCAGCTTGTCAGCTTGTCAGCCGTCAGCTTTCAGCTTGTCGGCCAGTGTGCTGAAATGCTGAAATGCTGAGGTGCTGACAAGCTTTTTTATGTCTCGCTGACAATATACCGACAGAGTCGCTGTCCTCGTGATGACAATCGATCATAGTGAACCCTTGGCAACACATTGTCTTCCTGCGGTCGTCGCCAAGGCGCATAATATCCCGCGCTGGTCATGGGTCGTTTGTGGTCCGAATTGTTGGCCGTACCGCCATGCCAGCAGCGTACATCACGAATAATTGCCGTATTGGCGGGCGCACACAGATGGTTGGTCTGCATCCAAGTGGGTTCTTCCGCCAGCGTTGGAATCGGTGCCCGTGAACGATGCGTCCCCGGCACAAAGCGGATTGTGCCATTCTCAACGGTAAAATCGACCATGGTAAAGTTGACCACAATGAAAGGCGACGGTGGGTCCTGTATGGTACAACTCCTCCAGGGGTCTTGAAAGAAATCCTTGCCAAGGTCCGAATGCAGATGCTGAATGCGCGCACCGGGCAACGAATAATCGCCACCCGCACCCGTACACGTGTAATCATCGCTGTCCCAGATCGCATCCAAAATCGGCAAAATCGTCGGCAGATCGATCAGCATACACCACGCCCAATGGTGTGTCTGCGACCCAAAGGAATGACGGGCAATGCCTCGATTCATATTTTCACGCCCAACAGCATCCTCTTGCGCTTGCATCACTTGCTCAGAGGCGATCTTGATTTGGCTGAATTGTTCTGCGGTCAGCGGATTCTTGATGCAGACAAAGCCATCACGGTGAAAGATGCTCGCTACACGGTCAATGGCCGTGTGTGCAAGGATTTCAGTCATTAACATAGCTGATTAGTACTCCTTATACGGGTCTGCGGCATCACGCAAGCCGTCACCGACAAAGTTGAAGGCCAAAATCACCAGCACAACAAAGACTGCTGGCATGAGGAGCCAAGGGTAGAGCGCAATTGTACGTACATTTTGTGCGGCACTGAGAAGAACGCCCCAGCTAATCACAGGGGCACGTAATCCCAGCCCTAGGAAACTGAGCGCGGTTTCGCCCAGAATCATAAAGGGGACGCTCATAGTGACGTTGACAATGAGATAGCTCATAAAGCTGGGCAGCAGGTGTTTGAAGATGATACGCGCCTCACTCGCCCCCGCCAACTCAGCCGCCTTCACAAAGGTCTCGTTGCGTGTGCTGATGAGCTTGCCACGCACCACGCGCGCCAAGCCTGTCCAGCTTGTGAGGGCCAAGATAATCGTGATGGCAAAGTAGGTCTGCACCTGAGACCACTCTCTGGGCAAGGCCGCCGATAGCCCCATCCACAAGGGCAATGTCGGAATCGAGATAAGGAACTCGATAATTCGCTGGATGATGCCATCGACCATGCCACCGTAATAGCCCGAAATGCCGCCAAGCGAGCATCCCAGAATGAATGAGAAGGCGATGCCAACCAAGCCGATGGAGAGTGAAATTTGCGCGCCATGAATAATGCGTGAGAGAAGGTCCTGTCCCAAATCGTCACTGCCAAAAATAAAGAGGACACCAGGTTCATCGACGCCAAATAGATGGCGATCAGTGGGAATCAACCCAAGCAGTTTGTAGGGGTGTCCTTTGATCCAAAACTTGAGATAATATCGCTGTGACGTATCGACCTCATAAATGCGTTCGAGCGTGTCCGGATCAAAGCCCTTTTTGAGGCCATAGACAAAGGGGATGATACCAGACACCTCGTCATCGCTAAAGTGCAGACGTGTGGGTGGCGTGTACAAGTTGTTATCAAACTTCTGATTGGCCCCATAGGGTGAGACAAAGGGCGCAAAAATTGCCAGCAAATAAAAGATTGCCAGAATCCACCCGCCGATGAGGGCGAGTCGATGTCGGCGAAACTTGTGCCAGATTAGGACCCACTGTGAAGCCGAGTAGAGACGCTCTTCATGACGGTCATTCTCCACAGCTTCGGTACGCTCAACCCTGTTTGAACGCTCAGACATAGACTTTGTTACGGTACTGCTCATAGTAATCTCTATTCAAATCGAATCCGTGGATCGGCCACTGCCAGAATCATATCGGACAAAAATGTCCCCAACAAGGTCAGGGCGGAGAGGATAAAGATGATGCCTCCGGCCAAGAACATGTCTTGATTGAGCAAGGCCCCAATCAATAAGGGCCCCACCGTCGGCAAGTTGAGGACAATGGACACGATGGTTGACCCAGAGACAATGACAGGAAGCAGCCAGCCAATCGTGGACAGAATGGGGTTGATGGCAATACGCACCGGATATTTGAAGATGGCACGCCAGTAGGGGACGCCTTTCATGCGCGCCGTATCCACATAATCCTTGCTCAACTCATCCAACAGGGTGGCACGCATGGTACGAATGAGCAGTGCCGTCCCCGACATCCCCGTGACGACGATAGGCACAATCAGATGCTGGGCCAAGTCCCATATCTTAGCAAGACTCCAAGGCGCATTCTCATATTCTTGCGAAAAGAGTCCACCGGGGGAGACATCAAAATAGGTCAGCAGATAATACATAATGACCAATGACAGCAAGAAGTCAGGGAGGGCCACCCCAATAAATCCGACAAAGGAGAAAAAATAGTCACTGATTGAATATTGCCGCACCGCCGAGAGAACGCCTATCGGAATCGCCATCGCATAGGTAAAGATAAGCGTGGCGATGGACAGCACAATGGTAAATGGGAGGACGGTCCCAATCATGTCAGTGACAGAGCGGTTCCAGCCCATCGAAATGCCAAAATCGCCTTCGGTCACAATATCTGTGGCCCAGTTGAAATAGCGCGTCATAAAGGGCTGGTCATAGCCAAACTGACGACGGATATTGTCAATCATCGCCTCATCGACACGGCTACCGCTGGCCTCCAACGCACGGATGCGCATTTCAGCAAAGTCCCCCGGTGGCATCTCGATAATGACAAACGAGACAAACGAGAGCAGAGCCATTGAGATGAGCATATAGAAAAAGCGACGTATAATGTAGCTGACCATAAAAGATAGCTTTTGTTTCCTATTTGTGTAGACCTGTAAACCCAACTGAACCGAATTGAACCGAACACTGCCATCCAGAGGATGAACAGGTTCAGCGCAAGAATGCCAAGCATCATGGTCTTTCTGTTGATGGCACGAAATGGAGTATAAGTCATCTGACGATGGTTGTCAAAGTGGCTTTTAGAGCAAGTTGCAAAAAATATTATGTGATGCTATATCTTTAAACGAGAATTTGTTATCAATGATTTACGGGACATGAGCCATGTTTGTAAAAGGAGGCTATGATGAATGCTGATCAGAAATATTTCTTTGATTTGACTGGATATCTGGTGCTGGATGACGTGCTTTCACGCGAGCATTGCCAGCAGCTTATCGACACGGTGAAACGCATTGCCGACACACCGCGTGAGCAATTGCCCAAGGGCGTTGGTCATTCTGAACCGTCGCCAGGCGAAATTAGTGTAGGCGATTTAACCAGTGCGGACCCGCTCTTTGCCAATCTCATTGACCTCCCGCCTGTGATTGATGTTCTGCAAGAGATCATCGATCCAATGCTGCGCTTGGAGATTGCCTATGCGCGCATTCGTCGTCGTGGGTATGATGGGTTGGAGATGCATGGGGGTGGGGATGGTGTTGACCCTGTATTCTCGTATCGCTATTTCAACGGCAAAATTTACAGCGCACATACAGTGGTGGCCTTTAACCTCACCGATGTAAGCGAGGAAGAAGGCGGCTTTGTCTGTATACCCGGTAGCCACAAGGCCAACTTCCCTTTGCCACCCAACAGGCGACAGTTTGAAAATGGTGAGATTGACCGCTCTCTGCTCCGCTCTGTGCCATGCAAAGCGGGGTCAGTCGTCATCTTCACCGAAGCCCTGTCACATGGCGCCGCGCCTTGGCAGAGCGACCGCGAGCGTGTCAACCTGTTCTACAAATATAACCATGCCGCCGTGAAGTGGCGTAACTTCTGGCCGTCACAGGAAGCACTGGCCGCGATGACACCCAACCAGCGCACGTTTTATGCCGAGGTTGGGTCGGATCCGCGCCAAGAGCGTATCCCTTATCGTGGTCGAGGGTAACGTGTTTGTCAATCAAATTGCTGCTTGTATAGTGTAATCGGTTTCCCCCGACCCCGAACAACGTCAGCACGTTGCCATGTGTTAATCGCGTGAAGGATAGCATCATCCTCACCGAATAGAGTCGCAATCTGCGCTTTTGTACACCACAACGCCCAAATAGGGGATAGATGCACCATCTATCAGTAGAGACGTGAATTTGTCAACGTTTTGGGTGGATGCGAAGACGTAATTACTATCGTCAACCGCCAGCAAGAATCGCAGCTTTGGATGGCATGAATGGATTGTGCGGGAATCATGATAATTTTGTATAATTGGAATCGTGTTTATAAACAGGGGATTTGTGCCGTACCCAAGGGTGGGCTACATTGGGCAGATGTGATCAATTTTATCCATGAACGTGAGGATTCCATATGTTTGATATCGCGGTTCAAGAGCCAAAGCAATTAAACCAATATGTTCGCCAACTATCCAACAATGAAGTTGGCTTACTTATCACGCTATTTCGGTTAACCGATAAATGGCCGACCAATACAAAATCGGATACATTACAAAAAAGCCATGCCCATGTATTGCGTCTCTATTTACAAAGCCTCTTTGATTATTATCTCGATACAGGACAAAAGAACAAGTCAAGACTGGCGACCACGCTTTATGCGACCATGTTGTATGCAGAAGCGGAAGGGCTGACACATATTCAAATTGCCACAATCCAAACCGTGTTAACCTATTTTCAACGGGTGAAATTGACAATTGATGACCTGTGGACCTGTACACAACTTCTCTGGGATAACGACATTGAAACGACACCAGAAATGCCAAATTGAGAGCATTTACAGAAAACATAGAACTGCTGCCCGACTCAATTGGGTGTCCACTCATGAATCTGCGCGCCATTCCACATGAAATGAGCTATCAACTTGACCCAAACATGCCCTATCGTCGCGGTGAAATGTCCTGCCACATTGTTGAATTTCTGAGCGAACATCGTGCGGAATTGCAAGAACTCGCGGTTGCATTGGAGACTGACTACCCTCGCATCGCACAAGCCTGTCGAGATGTAGTGGCAAACCCGACGAATGCCCAAGGCAATACGTGCAAAACGTTGGGTGATGTGATTATCGCATTGCAAACACCAGATGATGCCGTGTTATGGACGAGCGATGCCAGCTTTGAGGTGATCTGCCCGACGTTGGGCATTGAATTTTTACGTGAGTCGTTGCAGGCTTAGATTGTGTGGGTGGGGCTGTCAGGGAAAGATGTGAGTTTGTCAGTCTTTTGGGTGGATGGTGGGACGAATTTTGATTGACAGTGGGTGTTGTCGGTGCTATGCTTGCTCGGTAGTTTACAGTACACAGTCGATGACAATACCACAAGGAGGGCAATCAAATCAATGAACGACATAGATAATCTCTTAATGACATGGCTACAAACGCCGACGGATTGGCCTGAATCGCAAGCATTTATCACGGAACATGCAGATGTATTGCTGACCCACGCGGGTGAAGCTGCGCTGCAACAGATGCTGGCAAGTAGTCAGGGGAATGAGCAGACCGCCACATGGGTTCAGCAGTATTTGACTTTGCTACAGGGTTGTCGTACTCAGGGCATTGAGAAGGCGTATACGCGATTGAGTGGTGAGGTTAGCAACGAAGGTAAGGGGGCGGATGATACAACCGACTTTGCCAATAACCTTCAGTCCCTTTTGCAAAAAATTAGACGAGTAGATGTACCTCATCGTATACAACTTTATCAAGAGGCACTTATTAATTTTAACCGTCAACAACACCCGCGACTTTGGGCTATATTATGTTTTAAATTAGGCGATAGTCTTGCTCAAAATCTACAAGGAAATCGAACAGAGAATATCGAACAAGCCATCACTGCCTACCAAGATGCATTACAGGTGATGACCCGCAACACTATGCCTGTTGAGTGGGCGACCACAACTGTGAGTCTGGCAGTCGCCTACAAAAACCGCATCAGAGGGGAGAAAGCGGAGAACATTGAGCCAGCCATCACTGCCTATCAAGATGTCTTGCAGGTATTCACATACAACACCATGCCAGTTGAGTGGGCGACTACATGCATGAATCTGGCAAACGCCTATAGACGCCGTATTAGAGGGGATAAGGCAGAAAACATCGAACTTGCCATCTACAGCTACCAAGATGCGTTACAGGTGATGACCCGTAACACCATGCCCGTCGAGTGGGCGACTACACGGATCAATCTGGCAAACGCCTATTATTCCCGCATCAGAGGAGAGAAAGCAGAGAACATCGAGTTAGCCATCGCTACATATCAAGATGCATTGCAGGTGATGACCCAAAACGCTATGCCTTTCGAGTGGGCGCAAACGATTAACAATCTGGCAATTGCCTACTCTGACCGCATCAGAGGAGAGAAAGCAGAGAACGTCGAGTTAGCCATTGCCGCCTATCAAGATGCATTGCAGGTTCGGACCCGCAACGCCATGCCTTTCGAGTGGGCGGATACAACCAGCAATCTGGCAAGTGCCTATTCTATTCGAATTAGAGGAGAGAAAGCAGAGAACATCGAGTTAGCCATTGCCGCCTATCAAGATGCATTGCAGGTTTGGACCCGCAACGCCATGCCTTTCGAGTGGGCACAAATAACCTGTGATCTGGCAAAAACCTATCTGAACCGCATTAGAGGGGATAAGGCGGAGAATATCGAACTTGCCATCGCTGCCTTCCATGATGCCTTGCAGGTGGTGACCTACAACACCATGCCTGTTGAATGGGCACAAATGACCAGTGGTCTGGCAAGTGCCTATTCTATCCGAATTAGAGGAGAGAAAGCAGAGAACATCGAATTTGCCATCGCAACCTTTCATGATGCCCTACAGGTTCGCACCCGCAACGCCATGCCTGTCGAGTGGGCGCAAACGATTAACAATCTGGCAAGTGCCTATATAAACCGTATCAGAGGGGAGAAGGCTGAGAACATCGAACTCGCCATTGCTGCCTATCAAGATGTGTTGCAGGTTCATACCTACAACGCCATGCCTATCGAGTGGGCACAAGCGCAGACGAATCTGGCAACCGCCTACATTAACCGCATTAGAGGAGATAAGGCTGAGAACATCGAACTCGCTATTGCCGCTTACCAAGATGCATTGCAGGTGATGAGCCACAATACTATGCCTATCGAGTGGGCGCAAACGACTATGAATTTGGCACTCGCCTACTGGCAACGCATCATAGGAGATAAGGCAGGTAATATTGAACTTGCTATCGCTGATTATCAGGATGCATTGCAGGTGATGAGCCACGACGCTATGCCTGTCGAATGGGCACAAGCTCGCATGAACCTAGCACTTGCCTACTATTCTCGCATTAGAGGGGATAAGGCGGAGAATATCGAACTTGCCATCGCTGCTTATCAAGATGCATTGCAGGTTCGGACCCGCAACGCCATGCCTGTCGAGTGGTCGGAAGTAACCAACAATCTGGCTGCAGCCTATGTTAACCGCATTAGAGGGGATAAGGAAGAAAACATCGAACTCGCCATCGCTGCTTATCAAGATGCATTGCAGGTTCGGACCCGCAACGCCATGCCTGTCGAGTGGGCGCAAACGACCATGAGTCTGGCAGCTACCTATGCTAACCGCATTAGAGGGGATAAGGAAGAAAACATCGAACTCGCCATCGCTGTTTATCAAGATGCCTTACTAGTGATGACTCGCAGTGCCATGCCTATCGAGCACCAACAGACGTTACAGAATCTGGGCAGACTGTTTTTTGATCAGCAACAGTGGCAGAATACGGCGCATACATTGATCAAATTTCTCGCTGTAACCGATGACTTGTATCAACTGGCAGCATTGCCCTCGATACGACAAGTGGTTGTGCAGAATGGGCGAGGGGATGTGGAGCGACTGGTCTATGCGGCTTGTCACACTAGTTTCCAGCCTGTAGCGGGCAGGAATGTCCACGACGCATTGAGAGAAGCTGTCCTCGCATTGGACCTCAACCGTGCGCGCTGGCTGCGTGAACGCTTGGATTTGCGTGGTCAGCGGCCTCAACATATCTCGAAGGCGCAATGGCAACAATTTATGGAGCAAGGAGAAAGGATTCGTAAATTACAAGCCGAGGCACAATTATCAGAGGATACGCCCGGTAAGCGTGAATTCCTCGTACTTTCGGACCTATTGCGCACAGCTCGTCAGGAACTAGACACCATCGCGGACGCCATTCGCCAAACAGCCCCTGACTTTCTACCTACAGCCAACTTTGATGAAGTTCAATCGGTAGCGAAACAGATGCCTTTGATTTATCTGGTTACGACCTCGGCTGGTAGTGCGGCCTTGGTTGTGCAAGGGAATACGGTGACACCCATGTTATTGGATGGATTTACCAACAATGATTTATTAGAATTATTGGTCGAACAGGGTAACGTAGATGAGTTTACAGGCTATTTGATTGGGCAATTTACCAGTCCACGTCAACTCATTGGTCAGGTCAATCCGCTGCTGGGTACGTTGGGGACAAAGTTAATCGCACCTATCGCCAGCGTGTTACGCGGGACTGGACAAGGCACAAACAACCCCATGAAACGAAACATTGTATTGATTCCCGTTGGTCATCTTGCCCTGTTACCCCTTCATGCAGCCCGTTATCCAGCACCAAACAGCCACAACGCAGAAATGACCACTTTGATGGATGAATTCACGGTTCATTACGCACCCTCAGCGCGTTCACTGACACGAAGCCTTGAACAGTCAGCGCGTCCGCGAGTAGAAAAGCTGACAGGGGTTGGCAACCCACGCCCATTGGAGGGCCAACACAACTTTACGAGCTTGCCCCATGCCCAAGCCGAGATGGAAGAAATCTGTGAGCTATTGCCGCTGGAGCAATCATCGGCATTGTATGGACAAGATGCCACCCAAGCACGGTTATTGGCAAACCTGCCCGGCACAACCTTGCTCCATCTCTCCTGTCACGGAACCTTTAACCCAGAGGAACCGCTCGATTCAGGGCTGCAATTGGCGGATGGCCTGCTATCATTGCGCACCCTGCTCGACCCCGCCTTCACCGGACTGGACAACACACGCTTGGTCACGCTCTCCGCCTGTCAAACCGCCATCTCTGATTTCCAGAACGTCCCCAACGAGGTCATCGGCTTACCCGCAGGTTTTCTGCAAGCAGGTGTCCCCGGTGTCGTCGGTACGCTCTGGCCTGTGGAGGACCGTGCTACCAGTCTGCTCATGCGCCGTTTTTATGACAACTATTTGAATCACGAGATGGAGCCTGCACAGGCGTTGCGTGATGCGCAGTTGTGGTTGCGGGATGTGACGCGCAAGGAGTTGGGTGATTATTACAAAGCGTTTTTCCTGCCGCGTATGGCTGCTGATGAGGCGCAACGGCAGTGGCTTTGAATACTTTGAATACCACCTACACCCCATGAAACGTAAACCCCGCCCAATAATACGGGTCAGCATACGGACACTCATCAGGGTTCCCACCCAACGTCATCTGCACCCACTGCCGTTGCGCCTCAATGGCTTCCTCAGTGCTTCGACGGTTTCGACGCCTTCGATCCGACTGCCATTGTTAGCTGCCTCGACGATCAAGCTGGTTGCCTTGTCGCAGGATCCCTAGGAGAGACCCTCGAAGAGATTGCT
>JBCCFC010000146.1:0-15716 GCA_039029935.1 Chloroflexota bacterium | reverse complement strand
CCGATTTTGGCATCCTTGGTCTACCCTTCCCAGAAGCCTATGGGGGGGCAGAAACTGATATTCTGACGACCATGCTGATGATGGAAGGGTTGGGATATGGAGGCAAGGACAATGGGTTGCTCTTTGCGCTCAATGCACAGATGTGGGCCGTGCAACACCCCATTCATCAATTTGGGAGTGACGAGCAAAAGAATACCTATTTACCAAAGCTAATTTCCGGCGAACTCATTGGTGCGCATGGCATTTCCGAACCAGAGTCAGGGTCAGATGCCTTTGCGATGCATACACGTGCCGAAAAATGCGATGGTGGCTATATCCTCAACGGCAGCAAAATGTTTGTCACCAATGCACCTGTTGCCGATGTTGCGGTCGTCTTTGCCGCCACTGCGCCTGGAAAAGGGAGTTGGGGCATCAGTGCCTTTTTGCTCGAAACGGATATTCCAGGGTTTTCATTGGGCAAAAATATCGAAAAGATGGGGTTACGCACGGCACCGATGGGTGAACTGATTCTGCAAGACTGTTTTGTGCCAGAGGAAACTCGTTTGGGTGTGGAGGGCATTGGCGCACAAATCTTTAACAGCTCAATGGAATGGGAACGGGCGTGTATCTTGGGGGCACATGTGGGGGCGATGGAACGTCAAGTGGAGGCGTGTATCAAATATGCGCGAACACGCAAACAGTTTGGGCAGGCCATTGGCAAGTTTCAATCCGTGTCCAATCGCGTGGCGGACATGCAGGTCCGGCTTGAAACCGCACGGCTGTTGCTCTACAAGGTAGCGTGGCTCAAAAAAATGGGCAAACCCATCCACAGAGAGGCAGCAATGGCAAAGCTCTATCTCAGCGAGGTCTTTATCGAGTCAAGCATGGATGCCATCCGCATTCATGGCGGGTATGGGTACACGACTGAGTTTGAAGTGGAGCGGGATTTGCGAGATGCCATTGGGGGGACGCTTTATTCGGGGACATCGGACATTCAGCGCAATATTATTGCACGGTATTCGGGGCTATAGGAGAAGGAATGTCATGACGACGTTGGAACACATCACAGACAAACCTGTAGAGTATGCCTTTTGCTTTGTTGCCCAGCGGGGCAAATTAGAAATTCAGGCACTTTTACTCGCCCTCTCCCTAGCAAAAAATGTCCATTGCAGCTATGAGATTATTGCTGCCGTACCAACATCCTATGGTGTGTTGGATCCAGTGGTACAGAACTTGTTTGTAGAGCTAAATGTCAGATTTGTCGAAATTACCAATCAGATCAGCCATGATTATCCCATCGGCAACAAACTCTCGTGTCTCCAAAAGGCCAATCGGGTGACCAATGCACGCTATCTGCTCTTCTTAGATACGGATATGTTCTGTAACCTGCCCTTTAAGGGTGTGCCGGATATTGATCGGTTTGATGTCGGGTTACGTGTAGCAGGGTTTGCCAAATGGAAGGACGAGTCGCATTGGAAAGATGAGTCCAAGGCCATCAGTTTCAAGGGGTTTGGCTACACACGTCCCGCTTTACATGTCGAACGGGATAGCGCAAAGAGTCGTAAGAATTAATCTATGTAGCCTCATCGCTGACCGACCGCAGTGACAATGTGGGTCGGCTTGTTGGTGATGAACGCACAAAAGAATTTAAGTTGGATCAGCTAAAACCAGTCGCTGTTTAGGACGGTGATACGTCACGGAGGAGAAGAGTATCATGGGCATCCTTGCGCGTGTCGGGCGATAGCCCGAAGTTTCGCAACGGGCAAGGATGCCCATGATACTTTCTGAGTAGACTATGTTATTACACAATTATCTAACAGCCAGTGCGCAGAGAACGCCCGAAAAAGAGGCTATCTGTAGCCCAGACGCAAGCTGCACCTATCAAGCAGTGGATGACCTGTCCAACCAGATTGCCCATACACTCATTGGCCTGGGGGTGCGCCCCCGTGACCGTGTGGGTATGTATCTGGACAAATCAATCGAAGCCGTCGCTACCCTCTTTGGCATTCTCAAAGTGGGGGCGACCTATGTGCCGTTGGATGCAGGCGCACCAGTGACGCGCATTGCCTTTATTGTGCAAGATTGCGCAATGAAAGCATTGGTGACAACAGACGCGCGCTTTCAGGCCCTGTCACGTATACAGTCAAGTACATCGAGCGACGCAACCGAAGCCCCGTCACTACAGGGTGTCATTCTGACAGATCAGAACGTATCTAGCGCAGATGCGCAAACAACAACAGATACAATTGCTTGGTCAGAGGTTGTACAGAGGATAAACAGCACACCTATTATCGAGGACTTAACCAGCGAAGATTTGACAACCACACCTTTCACACGTGAAGATTTGGCCTACATGCTCTACACCTCTGGGTCCACAGGGACACCCAAAGGTGTGATGATCAGCCATCGGGCAGCGTGCAATTTTGTCGAGTGGACGGATGAGTGTTTTGGCATTCAGGCCAGTGACCGCGTGTCCAGCCATGCCCCTTTGCATTTTGATCTCTCCATCTTTGATATCTATACAACCATCAAGGCGGGGGCGACTATCATTTTGCTTGCGCCATCGCTCTCGATCTTTCCGCTAAACCTTGCCAAGTATATTGAGGCACAGCGGATTAGCGTCTGGTATTCGGTTCCATCGGCCTTAATAAGACTTGTACTGCATGGAACGCTGGACCAATTCTCATTTAAACATCTGCGCCATGTCCTCTTTGCGGGCGAGGTCTTTCCCCCCAAATATTTGCATCAGCTACAAACACTGGTTCCGCATCCTGAATATCATAATCTCTATGGCCCAACAGAAACCAATGTCTGTACCTATTACCAAGTTGCGGAAAGTGATTACACGCCCGATGAGCCGCTGACCGAGCCACTACCGATTGGCAGCGCGTGTGCCAACCATGAAACCTTTGTCGTCAATGAGGCAGATGAGGTTGTACCCTTTGGCGAGGAAGGTGAATTATTGGTCAAGGGTGATTCATTGATGAGCGGCTATTGGGGATTGCCGGAAAAAACAAGCCAAGTGCTGATTCCAGACCCCAGACATCATGACTCCAGGCATCATGACTCCAGAAGCATGGCGTCTACAGGGCTGGTCTATCGTACGGGTGATTTGGTCAAAGAGCGAGCCGATGGCAACTACATCTTTTCGGGGCGTCGCGACCATATGATCAAAAGCCGAGGCTATCGTATTGAGTTGGGCGAGATTGAAAGTGTCCTCTACACCCATCCCGACATTGCAGAGGTCGCGGTGTTGGCGGTCCCCGATGACCAAATTGGTCATGCCCTCCACGCGGTCGTCGCTGTACACACGGGCAAAGAACTGACAAAAGGGCGATTGATGTCCTTTTGTGCCAAACATCTGCCCAAATATATGGTGCCGGGACAGTTTGAATTTCGTACATCGTTGCCCAAAACATCAACAGGTAAAATTAATCGTCAAGCGTTGCTCGGATAGGATAATCCCATGAAATGAAAAAATAGCAAAAACATTGATTGCTCATTTGTTCTTTCACGCGATTTATGATATAATACCCATATACAAACACAACGTATCATACAGTTCTCAACACAAATAAAACGAGGATTTATGTCCACATCATCATTCAAGAGCAGCACAACATCTTCGGTCAACACGGCCAAACGCAACGTCAAAAAAGTGCCTTTTGTCGAGTTCACCACGCATCAGAACGGCAATGTGTTACACTATCGACTGCAAGGGGTTGTCTCCAGTGGCTCAGATATTCGGCGTGTCTATGTCTCCTACTTCAACGCCAAAACGCTGGATTTTCACTGTAGCACCAACAACAATCGGCCTTGTGGGGGCTTGGGTAGCTCGCCCTGCAAACACCTGCAATCCATGCTCAAAGAGGCGGTGGCGCAATATGGATTGGATGAAGTTGTCCAGTTTTTGCGTGTCCCTGGCGATCTGACATCGATCAACTCGGAGCGCGATATCCTAGCCCGCAGCGGCTCACCATCACGGGATGCTGCGGGGGATGTGTTCAGCCGTTTTCTGGGTTACTTGGAGCATTTGGAGCAGCCATCGTCAAACGCACCTGTCGCAGGAATGGCGTGGTTTGTGTAGGTCAGTATTCAGTAGATCGGTGTTCGGTAGGTCGGTTACTGAACACCGAATACCGACCTACCGAATACTGACCCACTAGCAAAGAAAGGAGCAACATGTCCTGGTTAACCGAACTTCAACAATTGCCAGAAGGCGTGGCCGAGACAACGGAATTGCTATCACAACTGGACCAATGCTTTCTTACAGGGTTTGCTCGTTTGGGGCAGTCGCATCTCGACAGTTTGGCGGCGTTAGAGCGCATCTATGCAGGGACACCGCTGGCGGAACCGTTGCGTGAGAGTATTGCCGCATTGACCCGCAGCGAATTTCTGGAACAGCATTTTTGTATGCTGGCGGCAGCACGGGCATCGTTACAGGGGGCGCAGTATACAACGCTGCAACGTCACCTTCATACTGCGTTGGGGCGCACACCTGCTGCACACACCGATGCACCGGACTCGACATCAGCCGAGCCGACATCGTGGCACGATAGCACCCGCCATTGGCTGATGGAGTTGGCGTTGGCAGGCTTTGGGCAACTGGAAACATCGACAATTGAGCCATTCAAAACCACACTCAGCCAACTCCAGACCGAGCCGTCTCAATTTGCCCAATCGACCCTGCTGACCAACTTTGTCAACGAACTGCTACGCACCAGCATTGCCAACCCCGAAGATGTCCCGCTCTATCGCTGGGTCGATTTGTGGACGCGGGCGATGATTGGGACGATGCATGAGTCTCCTACACTGGCGTCAAAACTTGTCTCTGGCACACTCTATCCGTTGGGGGTGGATTTGCGTCAACATGCTTTCACGGCAAGCGTGGTTGTCTATGCCATGTTGGTGCAGGGGGATGATGTGCAGGGGGATGATGTGCAGACCGTGCGCATCACGCTGTCAACCTACAAGGTCGATGCCATTCGTGGTGATGAGCTATGGCTGATGTTTCCACAGATAGAGCCGCTGCTCAATGGGCTGGCAACGAGCAAGAGTGTTAATGTGACGGATGTACCACTGTTGCCAAGTGGCGATTTGCTGTGGCCGGATGCCGATAACATGGCTGGTGTCAGCACTGGCAAAACCTACAATTTATTGACAGAAGCGGCGTCATGGTTTGCGGCGGATGCCGATGATGCGACTTGTTTTGACGCCATTACACCGATTGACCGTCATCCCATTCATGTGGCCGAGTTGATTTTCTTGCAGGATTACAAAGTCGTGGATGGTGTTGTCACGATGGGCGATGACACGTTATCCATTGCCCGTGAACATTTGCCTGCGCTCTCTGACCTCACCGATGCCGAGATCAAAAAATCGAATCGCATGGTCGGGCTGTTGCGGTTTGATGGCAACCAGTGGTGGGTCCAGCCGTTATTGGTTGCCAAGCAGTCGGGCAAGACAAAGCCCAAGCCTGTCTTTATCGGGCTGAAGGGGTTGAAGCTGCTGCAAAAGCCGCCAAAGAGCAGTGTCGTGGAGACGTTGACGGAACGAGCAAGTCGGTTGTTACGGGGGTAAATCGGTATTCGGTATTCGGTAGGTCAGTATTCGGTAAGTCGGTTACTGAATACCGAATACTGACCTACTGAATACCGCTCTACCGAATGCCGCTCTACCAAATACCTGAAACGGAGAACAGGATGCAAACGGAGATTCAACAAAAACGGCAGGTCATCTACTGGCGGTTGCTGTCAACGATGTTCAACTTTGACGAACAGGGGGCCAGTTTCACGGAGATGACGGGTGAGATTGCCGATGAATTGGACCTACCCAGGCTGCTGCTGGACCCCAATATCGCCATTGACACACTGCTACAACGCTTTCCAGAGTTGGAGGGTGAGATTGCGGGCTTTCATGACAAGTTAATGGCGGAGGATGATGCGCAGGGAGAAGATCAGGATATTGAAACCCTGCGTCGTGGGCTAATTTACTCCAAGCTATTGCTCAACACCTTTGGTCCCAACACACAATGCAGTGTGGTGACGGCGCAGCAGTATACACAATGGCTGCAGGATTTGGGCCATTTTGAACGGGCAATGGGCTATCAGCCAGGTGAACTGAGTAGGCAGCGTGGTGGCGGTCGCCAACGTGGGGGCGCGGGTAGCCAGCCTGGTGGTTCTAGCACAGGCAGCGGCCCTGAAATCAGCGAAGAGGAACTGCGTGAGACGCTGAAGGCAATGGAGGCGGACCTCATCGACCGCATGGCACTGCGCGAGGTATTGCAGAATGATCAACTGGCCTCAAAGCTCAACCCGTCGATGGCGTTGGTAGAGCAGTTGCTGCGTGACAAGGCCAATCTCTCTGGCAATGCACTCAAAAATGCGCGGCGGCTGATTCAGCAATATGTGGCCGAATTGGCCGAGGTATTGCGGCTACAGGTCGAGCAGACACCATCGGGCAAAATTGACCACTCGGTTCCACCCAAGCGTGTCTTCCGCAATCTTGACCTAGACCGCACCATCTGGAAAAACCTGACCAACTGGGACCCCAACGAGGAGCGGCTCTATGTAGATCGACTCTACTATCATCACACCGCGCGCAAACGCACCCCCACACGCATGATTGTGGTCGTCGACCAGTCGGGGTCTATGGTCGATGCGATGGTACAGTGTACGATTCTGGCCTCCATCTTTGCGGGCTTGCCCAATGTCGATGTCCATCTGGTCGCCTTTGACACCAACGTCCTTGACCTCACACCTTGGGTGCATGACCCCTTTGAGGTTTTGTTGCGCACCAATTTGGGCGGTGGGACACACATCTATCAGGCATTGGTCGTGGCCGCGCAAAAGATACTGGAGCCACAAAACACCGCAATGGTGCTGATCAGCGACTTTTATGAGGGAGGAAGCAATCAGATTTTACTGGACTACATCAAGAGCCTCAAAGAGTCCGGTGTCCATTTTATTCCTGTGGGTGCTGTCACCAGTTCTGGCTATTTTAGCGTCAGCGACTGGTTTCGCCCTCGACTCAAAGAGCTGGGGATGCCAATTTTGACAGGTAGCCCCAAAAAGTTGATTGAAGAATTAAAGAAGGTGATTGTCACATGAGCGAACAAGTATTACGTCAACCATCAGAAACCAAATATAGCGAAGAGTTGGCCTATCTCGCCAGCATTGATGACAGCCCGAAGCCAGCCAGTTGGCATCTTTCGCCCCGCATGGTGCGCATCTTTGTGTTGGGCAATATGCCATCCGACAAACTCGACCGTACCATCGACCAGAAGTGGTATGGCAACCCGGCCATTGTTGAGCGGGCGATTGTGACTCTGGCCTCCAATCGGGGCTTGCTGCTCATTGGGGACCCTGGTACGGGCAAAAGTTGGTTGGCTGAATTGCTGGCCGCAGCCATCAGCGGCAACTCGACCTATGTCGTGCAGGGGACGGCTGGCACAACCGAGGATCAGATCAAGTACTCGTGGAATGTGGCGATGGTGATTGCATCGGGGCAATCTCGCGAATCCATGATTCCCTCACCGATTATGACCAGTATGCAGTCAGGTGCGTTGGGGCGTTTTGAGGAGTTGACACGCTGCACGTCGGACGTACAGGATGCGCTCATCTCAATTTTGAGCGAAAAGTACATCTCTATCCCCGAACTCAAAGAGGACAACATTGTCTTTGCTCAGCCCGGCTTCAACATCATCGCCACCGCCAACAGCCGCGACCGGGGGGTCAACGAGCTTTCCTCGGCCCTCAAACGCCGCTTCAACTTTGTGCATATCCCCGTTGTCACCAACAAAAAGCAGGAGCGTGAGATCATCCTCTTCCGCACCCGTGAGCTGCTGGGACGGCACGGCTTTGAAGTGGATGTCCCACCCATGCTACTCGACGTGTTGCTCCAGACCTTCTCCGATCTGCGTGAAGCCAGCGACGCCGCCAGTTCGGATGATGGTCGGCTCGAATCTGCACTCTCAACAGCAGAGCAAATTGGTGTGTTGGAAGATGCGATCCTGTATAGCAATTACTTTGGCAAATCTGATGAGGCAGCATTGGATGCACGGGCATTGGCGCAGTCGCTGGTAGGAACGCTGGTGCAGCGTCTACCCGAAGATGCATCCGTGATGAACAAGTTTTGGCATGGTGTTGTGGAGAAGCATGGGCAGGCGCACGGTGGTGAGTGGGGTGAGTTTTTCTCTGGTGGGTTGGATGCGATGGGGACGATGAAGCGGTAGATTAGTTGATAGTTGACAGTTGATAGTTGACAGTTAATAGCGTTTCATAGACATTTAAATATTTATGGAACGCTATTAACCTCTTTTTCTTCAAAATCCATCATATCAGGATATGACAATGAATCCCATAATTTAGCTTGCTCATCATCACTTAGTTCAAAATATTCACCCAACGTAACATTATCTATAAAGGGTTCATCTATCAAAGTTGGTTGATCTTTTACAGCCTCAAGAACCTCTTGTTGTAATGCAAAAAGAGCAGGTGACATGTACTCCGCAGGAATTACTGATACATCGTCTGTTACTGTTTGGCTTTGTATGTCTTTTTCCTGGGCATCATCTTTTTGATAAAAAGACATAAATTTTGCTTCAAGCAAAGATGCAAACTTTGCTAGCAAACGTAAACCTTCCGCAGGTAATCTATCGAGCACTTGTGTGACCTGTAATTTCAAGACTTGTGTATCTTGCATTTTGACCTCCTATACGTGTTTTTTAGAAAACTTTTCAATAATTTATACATAATGAATAGGCTATCTGCTTTCAACGCTCCACTTTCCAATCATCCACAGTTTTCGTTTCCGTGCTAAAATTTGCCCCAATCAATATAATCGGCTTGCGTTGCCCCAAATATTTCTGATAATATTGATCGGTCTTGATCTGTTGCAGAGCCTCATCAGCGGTTTTATCCAACTTAAATTCAAACAAATAGATACGGTCATCCAAATGAATAACAGCGTCAATGCGGCCCTTATCCGTTTTTACCTCGGCATTGATGTTGACACCTATCAATTTGAAGGTTAAATAGAAAATTGTCTGGTAGTACTTTTCATAATCTAAATGCAAATCATAGTCAATATTGGCAAAGAGGACCTTCATGATTTGGAAAACGAGATCGATATCATCATCTTTCAGTGCTTGGATTAAATCCAGAATATATACGGCACTGTCACCCTTTTCAAGATAGCCAAATACATCGAGCAAATATGTTAAAAAAGCCTCCTCGACTTCATAGTTAGGGTAGTCAAGGGTAAAGAGACGGTCACGTTTTTCATAGCCTTTAATGGTGAGATAGCCCGTCTGAAAGAGGAGTGGCACAACTGACAAATTCTTCAAATCAAATGTATCAAAGGCAATCTTGCGTCTTTTCAAATGATTCAGTTCTTCAACCGGATAATTTTGCTGATGAAGGAGATTGATCAGAAACGTCGGTGTCCCGCTCTCAAACCAATAGTTATCAAATACCCGTACTGAAAATAGCTGTGCTGTTGAATAGGGGTTATACACATTCTGGGCATTGGGCGCAAAACAGAAGCCATTATACCAATGACGCATTTCCGCAAGAAATTCTTCGTCGCTCATGCCTTCTTCCTGCGCAAAGTCAGCAATATATTCAGCAAAATTATCACGCAGTTCTTGTTCGGTCAACCCCAATAGCGTGGCAAACGCAGGACGCATGGTTAAATCAGTGAGATGATTCAGTTCAGAGAAAATACTGACTTTGCTAAATTTGCTGATGCCTGTGATAAAGACAAAGCGAATATGCTGGTCCAATGCTTTGATGCCGGCATAAAACCCTTTCATAACATCTCGGATGCGTTTGGCTTCCTCAAGGTTGTGTAGGTTATCAACCAGCGGTTTGTCATACTCATCAACTAAAATCACGACTTGATTGGACGACGGCTCTTCTAAGGTTATTTTGGTAAGAGACCAAATTAAATCATCAAGCTGAATGAACCTATCTTCAGCATAATTGATGCCATAGGTCTCCGCAACCCTGCGCAAATATGTCTGAATCGCATCTTCGAGTTCTTCTGCACTACGGACTTGTTTGGTGCTAAAATCGACCCGTATGATTGGGTGAGTTGCCCATTGATAGTCGCTCTCCGAAATCCACAAACCTTCAAAGAGTTCTTTATTGCCTTGGAAAATTTCATCAAGGGTCGATATCAGTAGACTTTTACCAAATCGTCTGGGGCGTGACAAAAAATAAATACCACCCAATTCACGAACCAAGTCGTAGATATCGCGTGTCTTGTCTACATAAACATAGCCACCTTCAATTAACCGTCGGAAGGTGGGTGTGCTTGTGTGTATTGGTTTCTTCATAAACTGTCTCCTAATCGACCATCTTCAACCAGTTCAATGCCTTTGGCAACCAGTTCTTCGCGCATAATTGTATAATGTTTTCAGGATCACAGGGGCCGGATGTATTGAATCTTCGCATACGCTGATTTCCATTGAACATAATACCACTTATCACATGTTGGTTTTGGGTGGTAAGTTGACTGACTTGAAACTTTGTTCCATTATACACTATCGCTACATTCTCGCGAAGTTCATCAACTTGCGATAAGATAGGCTTAAGGCAGTTTCAGCAGGCTTGTTAATGTATAAATCAGTATCACAGATTGGTTATCTGTGACGCAGGTAGCCAACCTGCGATACTTTCTTTGTTGAATAAGCAAGTATCACAGATTGGTTATCTGTGGCGCAGGTAGCCAACCTGCGATACTTTCAGAGTATTCTCGGAGTATTCTCGGAGTATTCTCGGAGTTCTCAGCGGCATAATGGGTGTATACTGAAAGGAGACGAAATGAACACAGAGGAAATTTTCACACAACACCGATCTACCCTCTTTGGCATTGCATATCGGATGACCGGAACCGTGATGGATGCTGAAGACATTGTGCAGGAGAGTTATGTCCGATGGCAGCGGCGGCTAGGCGCGGTGGCAACCACTGATGCTGCGGCCAACGATGCTACATCATCCCCCGATTGTAGCATTGCATCTGTCAACTCTATCGAGAATCCGAGGGCATTTCTCTCCACCATCACCACACGGCTTTGTTTAGACCACATGAAATCAGCGCAGCAACAGCGTGAGCGCTACATCGGCCCTTGGTTGCCGACACCACTTTTAACCACAGATAGACGAGAAGAATCACCAGAGGACTTGATGATGCAAACAGAGTCGCTTTCCATAGCCTTTTTGGTTGTATTGGAAAGTTTAAGCCCAATCGAACGGGCTGTGTTTTTGCTGCGTGAAGTCTTTGACTTTGAGTACAGTGACGTTGCCGAGATGGTTGATAAAACCGAGGCCAACTGTCGTCAGATTCTACGACGTGCGCGTCAACATGTGCGCAGCCAACGACCGCGTTTTCGTACCTCGCCCAATGAGCAAGCCCAGATGACCGCCTCCTTTGTCCAAGCCTGTCTAAGCGGTGATATGGATAGCCTGATGTCACTTCTACACGAAGACATCACCTTCTGTTCGGACGGTGGCGGCAAGGTCATCGCTGCACAGAAACTACTACATGGGCGCGAGCTGGTCGTCAAGTTTATCCTCAACATCATGAAGCAAGTGCCAGAGGGAACCGAAATCCGCATGATGTCGCTCAACGGTGCGCCGAGCATTGTCGGGTTTGTGGATGGCGTGGCGAATACGGTGATGACGCTGGATGTGGTGGATGGGGAGATTTGGGCGGTTTTCAGTGTCCGTAATCCGGAGAAGCTTCAACATCTCAGATACGATGAATAAGCGTGGTGAGTATGTAGTCAAACGTGACGACATCCATCACCGCACCGACTCAAGCATGATTTAGGTGTTTTCACAAGCGATACATGATTGCACACCCCTTCGTATTTTTTTGCTTACTCAGGTAGATTGCTACACTGTTCTAGTTGACGCGCCTTGTTTTGCATACTCTTGACCTTGCTTTTTTCAGGGCAGGGCAGTCATTATAAAAAATTAGGACTTGACAGAAGGTAACGTTTCCGTTACAATCAAGAAAACATCAATGTAACGATATCGTTACATCCTGAATATTCATAAAATTTTGGAGGTTACTTGTGTCAAATTCTACACAAACAAAAAATAGTCTCATGAAGAGTGCGTTGTGGGCAAACGCACTCTTCTCGACCATCTCCGGTGGACTGATGGCTCTCTTTTCAGCGCAAACAGCCGCACTCATCGGCACCGGTGCGCCCCTTCTCTATCTCATGATTGGCATCGGTCTGCTCGGCTTTGCAGTAATGGTTGGTTTTCTGGCAATGCAGCCTGCCCCCAGACCGTTTGATGTGCTGCTGATTAGCATGGGTGATCTCGTGTGGGTCATCGGCACAGCAATTGTGATTGCATTAGCCTATACATGGCTAAACCCAATGGGCATCGCAGTGATGGTAGGTGTCGCCATCTGTGTATTAGCCTTTGCGCTGGCACAGTTACGCGGCATCGAGCAACTCTTTTTGATCGCAGGGAAAACGCCTGCGACCCACCGCATCTGCATGGACATCGAAACGGATGCACCCGCCGATGCACTGTGGGCCGTGATTGCCGACATGGGCAACATCAAACAGTTCTCGCCACATCTCGCCACGTCGATGATCCGCAATAATGAGACGCCCGATGTTGGCGCAATCCGCGACTGTAGTGATGACAAAGGCAATGCATGGAGCGAACGATGCACGGTCTTTTCCAATGAGAAGCGTGATTTGACGGTTGAGTTCTTGACGGATGCCCCCAAGTTCCCTTATCCTTTTCGTACCATGATTGGTGGCTGGCGTGTTGCTGAACAGAGCGCAGAGGGCAAAGATGGATCAGTCGTTACTATTTGGTTTGAGACAACGCCCAAACATGCATGGGCCACGCCGATAATTTTAGCGATGATGAGCCGTGACCTTGTGCCGAACTTTTCGGACGTAGTGGCACGGATGGCGGCTGCGGCGATGGGGCAACCTGTTCAGGCTACGAAACAAAGTGAGGCCGTGTCATTGCCAAGGGTGGTAGGTGTACTTGTGCCTTGTTAATCGTGATAACATCAACATAGAACTCATATGTTCTTGCATACTCTTTCAATTGACAGTCTTGTTGCATTCAAGTATAATCAGCATCATGAGCGAATCTACATCAAACGAAAAATCATCAAAGACCTTGTGGGATATGCTCATGTACCGAATTTTGAAGGGGATCATGGTTCCTGTCAATATCAGTGTACGTGATGAGACATTTGCCTCGAATGAGCCGCCAAGAATTGATACCATTTTGGGGCATGATGCCAAACAATGGACAGTGGAACAGAAATCCGTCTTGCCAGATGGCATCCGCGACCGTCATTGTCAACATCATCTGTTGGAATTCAAAATTACGGAATCTATGTCTAAACAGGCACTTAAACAGGCCATTGTTTATGACTTTACATATCCCCAAAATCATAAGCTTAAAGAGCACCAGTTTCAGACATATATTATCAGTTCGAGAACACCACAGAAAGCAAATTTAAAGAAGTGGGGTTACAAAGTGAGTAATACCCCTGGTGTTTATGTGAGTACGGTAGAGCCTAATGATGATATCGTCTTAATTGTGCTGAACAAGCTGCGTAAATTGCCACACAACAGCTATTTTCAGCTTTTCGCGAGCGAAAAGAAAGTACGAGACTGGGCGTTTGAGCAGGTCTTACGGACACATGCCTCTGGATTGTCCACAGATGAAGGTGTCAGCTATATTTTGACAGAGGTGTTTGCTTTAGCCAAGGCATACGAGTTAGAGTTGAAAGAGTTACAGGAGGATCAAATGGATGTTGAGCGTCTTCTTACAATTGGAGCGGAGTATCGACAGAATTTCATTGCCGCTGCAACGCTGGAAGAGCGATTGGTAGGAGTGAAATCTGAAGAGCTTTTGTCGATGTTCAAACCAGAAGAACGTCTGATGGGTTTACGACCAGAAGAACGTCTGATGGGTTTACGACCAGAAGAACGTCTGATGGGTTTACGACCAGAAGAAGTATTTACAATGTTTAAACCGGAAGAGCGTCTTGTAGGACTAGGGGTTGCGGAAAAAAGGTTGCTACTCAAACAACTGGAGGAATCGCTCAAGGCTGATGAAGCTGAGATACTAGAAGAAGCGTCTGATGATGAAGTCGCAGATGATGTGACAAGTCTTGAGGATGGCCTTTCTGATGAACAAACCAAGGATGCGCTGTAAATATACCTACAACGACTTAATTACAAAGAAAGCCGTCATCCAGTTTGATGACGGTTTTTTTGTTTGTTATAGCAGACTAGATAAAAATTTCTGACTGGCTCTTCTAACGAAACCAATGATAAAAGTTAAATGAAATCGAAAAACATTGCCTTTGGCTGGTATGGCGGCAAATTTAGCCATCTCGATTGGCTGCTACCGCTACTACCCTCAACAACCCATTATTGTGAACCTTTTGGTGGCTCTGCCGCCGTTCTCACCAACCGTACACCCTCACCCGTTGAGACCTATAACGACATTGACGGCGAGTTGGCAAATTTTTTCCGCGTATTACGCAATGAAAAAGAGGCGTTGCTTGAACACATCGGGCTAACGCCTTTTTCGCGTGAAGAATTGCGGATTGCCGTTGGTCCAGTCAGCGATGAACTGTCTGATATGGAACGCGCTAGACGGTTCTTTGTCCGTGCGCGTCAAGTGCGTACAGGGCTTGCGCAAACGGCCAGTGAAGGGCGGTGGGCGCACTGCAAACTCACCAGTCGTGCAGGCATGGCAGGTGCGGTCTCACGCTGGCTGGGTAGCGTCGAGGGGTTGTCGGAAATTGCCCAACGGCTGCTACGCGTTCAAATTGAGAATGCCCCTGCGATTGAGACAATCAAACGCTATGACAGTCCGGAAACGTTGTTTTATTGTGATCCGCCCTATGTACATGCCTCACGCTCCGATACAAACGCCTATGCCTTTGAAATGACCGATGATGAGCATCGGGCGCTGGCAAGTGTGTTACGCAGCGCGCAGGGCAAAGTCGCTATTTCGGGGTATCACTGCGATTTGATGGATGAGTTATATGGGGACTGGGGTTTTATTGAAGCACCAGTGAAAAAAGCTCATTCGACAAATACGGGTTCCAGTGCCAAAAAGCAAAATCGAGTAGAGGTGTTGTGGGTTAATTATGATGGTGGTCCTCGATGAGCGATAATCAGCAGAAGGGTCCCAAAGACACACGTGAACGAATCCTCGAAGCGACGGCCTACGAAATGGGGACAAGCGGCCTGCGCGGGGCGCGGATCGAAGCGATTGCTGCAAGAGCCAAGTGTAATAAAGCCCTTGTCTATCGCTACTTTAATGACCGCGATACGTTGTTTATCGAGGCGTTTCGGCATCAGCTTGCCAAACGGCTTTCGGTACTCGGTGAATTGCCCAATGATTTGGGTGACATTTTGGCACACTGGACCACACAAACGTTGGCTGACCGTGATTTTATCCGGCTGATTCAGCGCGAGGCGGTTGACTATAACTGGCCGGAAGACGGTGAAGACAGGCCTCCTCCTGTTGAAAAAGAGTCTCGTGAAAATTACTACGACATCCAAATCAACATGATTCGCAACCTCCAAGAGGCAGGAGGGCTGGATCCTACACTGGACTCCGAGATGCTTTTTCTTGCGCTGTTGGGGCTGATTTCGTTGCCGACGTTGCTGCCGCAGATTGCGCTTCTATCGACAGGATTAGAGTCAAACTCACCCGAATTTG